>PBND01000049.1 GCA_002722845.1 Myxococcales bacterium
CGAACTCTTGCCACGTGAGCCCATTCGAGCCCTGCCCATCACTGGAGGAGAGGGGCTCATTGCGGCGATAGGCATCCCCATAGTCTCGCAGATCGCCCAGTTCGCTACCATTCACGCCGATCCCCACGATGCCCCCACCGGCCAGCAACAGCAGACCAGTCCAGGCCAGCGGTCGTCGATAGATTGGGCGTGTGGTGCTCGCAGAGGGCGCAGCCTCCTTCTGTGGACGGGCCGCGGGCCCAGTTGTGGTCGAGGGCATGGCTGGGGCTTGCTTGGGGCTGGCTTTTTCGGGTGTCGATTTTTGGGCAGTGGCTTTCTTGGCGACGGGCGCTGGGGTGGCGGCCTTGGGGCTGGAGGCCTTATTGGCAGCCTCGCCCCCGCCTTTGCCTTGTTCAGCCGCCCGGGGCTCAAGACCTTCAGCGACCATGTTGCGGATGAGTAGGGGCAACTTCTCAAGGAGTTGAACCTCGTCCGGGATGATCTCGCTGCGCCGGGCGAGGACTTCAGCATCGTCGACGCTGGTGAGCTTCAGGGTCAGGATGAACTTGCCCCCAAAAGTACCCAGGCTTGAGGTGAACAGATAAGGGACGCCCAAAGCCCCGCCAAGCTGAGCAAGACAACTGTCATCCTCGCAACCGAGGGCTGTTTTTTGTTCTTCTAGGGTGAGCAAATCCTTGATGTCGGAGCCACCGAGGACGGTGCCAAAACGGCCGCTCTCATTGAGGCGGGCAAGGACCAGTTCATTGAGCATGTCACCGACGTTCTTATCGATCCCGCCCTTTAAGGCCAGATCCAGCACCGCCATGCCTGGCTTTTCGCTGGGCTCAGCCGGTGGGGCCATGATGATCATGCTCAAGAGGGTCGCTAGCATGGGGGGTCCATAGCGAGAGAAAGGGGAAAAGACAGCCTTGAGTTCGGAATCTGCGCGCTGACGATCAGTCTTCGTTCAGGCTGAGGGCCCGCCGCGGGCAACTGCGGATGGCTTGCTCAAGGTCTTCCATTTGAGCCTTTGGGACCTGATCTTGTCGAACCTCTAACTCGTCGTCGTCGGTAATAAAAAAGACCTCTGGCAATGCCATCTCGCACATGCCGTTGGCCTCACAGAGGGTTTCATCCACAATAATTCTCACGCTTCCTCCAATCGGAGATCGCCCAGTCTCGCCAAGCTGGAGCGAGCCCCTCCTAGGCTGAACTCATACCACTTCATCTGCAGAAAATGCCGGTACAGCGGGTAGTCTCGATCAAAGCCCATACCACCGTGGAGGTGTTGGGCCGAAGCGACAACTCGATGCCCACCTTCACAGGCGAAATAGCGGGCAGCGGCCAAGGCTTGGTCGTGATCTCGGCCCGTTTCCATGCGCCAGGCTGCCTCAAGCAAGGCTAGTTCCATGGCCTGGCAGTCGATGAAGCCGTCGGCAGCCCGCTGGCCTACGGCCTGAAAGCTGCCCAATGGCACGCCGAATTGCTGCCGCTCGCTCACGTAGCGAGCCGTCATAAAGAGGGCGCCCTCCGCCAAGCCCAGCATGTAGGCGGAACTGAGCAAGTGAAGCCGGTCGATGAGATAGCGAAGGACTTCCGGGCCGCCGATGCGGTGGGCTGGCTGGCCCTGAAACTGGAGTTTTTGGCGAGGTTGTCCATCCGTGCCCCATTGAACACCGGCTACCGCGGCAGCCGGGTCGACGAACACCAGGCAGGGGCCCGTTTCATCTCGGGCAGAGATCAAGAGCCGGTCGGTTTGAGGCGCTGCTGACTTCTCACCAAACAGGCCACCATCAAGGCGCAAAAGGGGTTGGGCGAGATCCACGCTTTGATCTTCGTGCAGGGCGCAGTTGATCAGCCACTCGCCTTGGCCATAGGCCTTGAGGGCTGCCCGGTCCTCGTCACGACCGAAGGCGTCGAGAACGAGTGCCGCCGATAGACTCTCCACCGCCGGGACCGTTGGTGCCCGACGTCCCAACTGCTGCAGGAGGAGACAAACACTCAGCAGGCCTTGCTCAGTGCCACCGGCCCGCTCCGAGAGCCCCAGACCCAGCAACTCGGTGTCTGCAAGTGCTTGCCAGCAGGTTTGATCGAACCAATCCTGGCTCGCCATGAGCTCCTTGCTGCGCTCATCATCGATGGCGTTGCGGGCCACTTCTTTCGCCAGGTCACGGACGCTTTGTTCCATCTCGCTCAGTGCAAAATCCATGGTTACCTCAACTGCCTGGGCATGCGCAGGCCTGCAGCCGCGATGATATCCCGCTGCACTTCGTTGGTCCCGCCGCCAAAGGTGAGCACCAGACTCATACGATAAAACCGTTCCAGGTCCCCTTGCAGCCTCGCACCGTCACTGTGGACGGTCAGTGCACCGGCGGCCCCTAGGATTTCTTGGAGCAGGCGAGCACCCCGCACATAGAGCTCGCTGCCGAAGACTTTAATGGCGCTGGCTTCCGCCATGCTCAATCGGTCCTGGGCGATGGCCCAACCTTGCCGCCAGTTCATCAAGCGGAGCACCTGCAGATGGGCCGCGACCTCGGCCAGGTTGCTGCGGACCCAGGCCTGTTGGAGCAGGGCGAGACCCTCGCCGTCTACAGCCCCTCCAGCCCAGACCTGGGTACGCTCCATTAATCGCTCCAAGGGACCCACCGCATTGAGGGCCACCCGCTCATGGTTCAGTTGGCTGGTGATCAGGGCCCAGCCCCCGTTTTCCGGGCCGACGAGGTGACTTGTCGGCACCCGAACGGAATCCAAATAGACCGCGTGAATATTGTTGTCTCCCAGGCCATGGATGGGCGTCATGCTCAGCCCAGCAGCATCCATGGGGACAATGAGGATGCTAATGCCCTTATGCTTTTTGGCCTCCGGGTCCGTGCGGCAGGCCAGCCAGAGGTAATCGGCGTGGTCAGCGAGACTGCAAAAGATCTTCTGACCGTTGATGATATATTCATCGCCCGCGCGCACAGCCTTTGTCTTGAGGCTCGCTAAATCGGTTCCGGCCCCCGGCTCTGTATAGCCGATGGAGAAATGACATTCGCCGGCGAGGATTTTTGGGGCGTAGAAGGTTTTTTGCGCCTCAGTACCAAACTGTAGCAGGGCTGGGCCCACCGTATTCAAGGTCAGAATCGGGACCGGAAAGCCCACCCGTTGCACTTCATCGAAAAACAAAAATTGCTCGATGGGCCCCTGGCCTTGGCCGCCGTGTTCCTTTGGCCAGCCGATCCCCAGCCAGCCGTCTCGTCCCATCTGTCGGCACGCGGCCATGAAGAGGGGCCCGCCCCCTTCTTGATGATTGAGTTCGGCCCTGAGTTCGGGGCTCATCAGCCGGTCCATATAAGCTCGGATATCGTCTCGGAGGCTGCGTTGAGCTTCGGTGAGATCGAGGTGCATGGTGGCTCCTAAGGATTGTTCGCCGCGAACTCGGCCAGCATTCGCCCAAACAGCTTGGCCTCGAGGCGGACAAAGACAGCTTCACTGCGAGCGGTCACTTCTTCGCCCACTTTCACTTCGCCATGCATATGAACCTGCCGGCCCTTGTCCTTTTCGATCCAGGCCCGAAAGAACAACTCCTCGTGGCTTGGGGTGGGGCGGTCATAGTGCATGGTGAGGCTCTGGGTGACGCAGGGGTCTCCCTGACTCACCAGCACGAAGCCCATCAACTGGTCCATCAAGGCTGCCACCATGCCGCCGTGGACCCAGCCCGGTGCGCCCACATATCCGTTCTCGAGGCGGACCGTGCCTTGGGCTCCGTCGGCTCCAGCCTCCAGCCTCATCAGGGGCGAGAGGGGGTTCGAGGGGCCTGTAATCCAGGCTCGGTCGGAAAAAAGGTGCGGCTTCGCCAGATAGTCGCCATCTCGATAGCACTGGAGAAAGCTACGGGCATCATATGCCTCCATCTCTTGGAGGGCTTGACGCACGGCCCTCGCCGCGCCCTGCAGGACCTCGGCCGGGGCTTCGGAGCAAACGGTCAGGTGGGCCAATCGCCGCATGGGTTCCGCTAATTCTCGCTTCGCAGCCCAGGCGGGATCATCGGGCTCCACCACATCCCAACTGCGCATGATGAACTGGCGAACGAAGTCCCGAAGGGCCTCACTGTCTTCGGGGAGTTCTTCACTCACCGGCGAGCTCTCCAGCCCGCCGTTGGGCGGTCTTGTAATCGGGCTTTCCGGTGGCATGTCGGGGGACTCGCTCGACGAAGAAGACCTGCTTGGGGCATTTGTAGCCGGCCACTTTGCTGCGAGCATGGGCGATGACATCCTCTTCGCTGATGTGCATGGAGTCTCTGAGTTGGATGAGGGCGGTGACCCGCTGACCCCAGCGATCATCAGCCAGTCCCACCACCACCGCATCAAAGATGGCTTCGTGGGCTTTCAAGCCTTCCTCCACCTCCTCGGGAAAGACTTTTTCGCCGCCCGTGTTGATACAGACCGAACCGCGACCCAAGAGGGTGACCGTACCATCCTCCTCGAGGATGCCTGCATCGCCCGGCAGAACGTAGCGGATCCCATCGATGAGCTTGAAGGTGGCTGCCGTCTTTTCTTCGTCTTTGTAGTAACCCAAGGGAAGGTGTCCGCAGTGGGCGATCTTTCCTTGTTCGCCGACGGCGCATTCCCGCCCGTCCTCCGAAAGGATTTTGGTCCGGCCTGGCAGCATGAAGAACTTGGGTTGCCCCCCCGCGTCGGTGATGGCCAGACCGGCATGGCCGGCCTCCGAAGAGCCGAAGTTGTTCATGATCATGGCGTCAGGGAATGCCTCGCCAAGACGCTGTTTGACGGTCTCAGAAAGGACGGCCCCCGCGCTGCTAACCACGAAAAGTTCCGGCGCTTTGTAGTCACCAGTGAGAAATGTTTCCGCCAGGGGTCGGCCCATGGCGTCGCCCACGAGATTGACCGTGGTGACCCCTTCGTCGCCCAGCAGACGAGCGGTTTCTTCGGGGATGAAACTGGCCCCGGGAACGAGGACAGATTTGCCGCCGGTAAACATGCCGATGAAGCTGCTGAACTGGGCCGAACCATGGATGAGCGGCGCGGCGGTGTGCATGGTGAAGGGGGCCCCTTGGAGGATGAACTCACTGAGTTGCTCCGGTGTCTCTAGCGGGTCATCGCCGGGCCGACCCCCCTGCAGGCCGGCGAAGAGTAGGTTCTCGTGCTCCCACATCACGCCCCGGGGCATACCGGTCGTACCACCGGTGTAGATGATCCAGAGGTCCTGGCCGCTACGGGGCCCAAAGTCCCGTTCTGGGGATCCTTCGGCAAGGACTGATTCATAGCTCGAAGCGTCGATGCCGCCGGGATCCCCCTCCCCACCATGGATGAGCAGATGACAGGCCGGCGCGGCCGATAATGCGGGGTGCACTTGCCCGGACAATTCGGCCTCGAAGAACAGGCCTTTCAAATCCGCATTGTCATAGAGGTAAGCCAACTCCTCGGTGACGTAGCGGTAGTTGATGTTGATGGGCACACAACGGATCTTCAACAGGGCCAGCATGCTCTCGAAGTATTGGTGGCCGTTGTAGAGTTGCAGGCCGACATGGTCGCCGGCTTTAAGACCTCGGGCTTGGAGGGCGTGGGCTAATCGGTTCGTTCGAGCCTCTAAATCTCGATAGGTGTGGCGGACGGAGCCAGAAACGAGGGCGAGCCGATCGGGGACGGTATCGACGACGATCTCAAAGAGATCAGCCAGGTTAAAGGTTCTCTTCATCGTTTGCTCCTCATGCGGGCTCTGAGCCGACGATCCAGCCGGCGAAAAATTGGCTACCACCACCATAGGCGTGACCCATCGCAATGCGGGCGCCTTCGATCTGGTGATCGCCGGCGAGTCCTCGGACCTGTTGGGCCGCTTCTGCGAAGCGAATCATCCCACTGGCGCCGATGGGGTTCGTGCTCATCACACCGCCACTCATATTGATGGGCAGATCGCCGTCCATGGCGGTGACGCCATCCCGGACCATCTTCCAGCCATCGCCTTCTGCGCAGAAGCCGAGATTCTCAAGCCACATGGGTTCAAACCAGGAGAAGGGAACATAGAGTTCGGCACAGTCGATCTCCGTCAAAGGATCGGTGATCTTTGCTTGGGCATAGAGGTCAGCGGCGCAGTATTTTCCGGCTTCCGGATTCACCTGATCCCGTCCGGAGAAGATAATGGGTTCGGTACGCACTGAGGTCCCATGGACCCAGGCCGGCGGCCTGGGGGCGGCCTGGGCGACATCTTCCGCACAGAGCACCATGGCGCAGGCGCCGTCACTGCTGGGGCAGGTCTCCAGATAATTGATCGGGTCCCACAAGATGGGGGCCTGGCTCACTTGTTCGAGGGTGACGGGCTGATGCAGGTGAGCCAGGGGATTGCGCATGGCGTTCTCCCGGTCTTTGACGGTCACCCGCCAGCCGATGTCTTCCGGCGCCCCACTGCGGCGAATATAGGCTCGGATCAAAGGCGCAAAGTAGCCGCCGGCCCCGGCGACGGTGGGCGGGACAAAAGGATAGGCCGGCGACAGCGCCCACATCGCATTGGACTCGGACTGCTTTTGAAAAGCCAAGGTCAAGACGCGGCGATATCGACCGGCTTCGATGGCATGGGTCGCCACCACGGCCGTGGAGCCCCCGACACTACCGGCGGTATAGACGCGCATCATCGGCTTGCCGACGGCGCCTAGGGCACCGGCCAGCATCAGCTCCGGCATCATGACACCTTCGAAAGTATCCGGTGCTTTGCCGATGATGACTGCATCGATGTCTTCAAAGCCCAAGCCCGCATCAGCAAGCGCTGCCAACGCCGCTTCTCGAACCAAACCATAGAGGCTGACGTCCTGTCGTTTGGCCGCATAGCGGGTTTGGCCCACGCCGATGACTGCGCAGCGGGTCTTCATCGGGCCTCCAAGACAGCCACCAGATTGTGCTGCAAACAGGGCCCGCTGGTGGCGTGGGCGAGGGCCGTGGTCGCTCGCCCGTCGATGATGGCTTGGGCCGCCTCGCCGAGGCGGATGAGGCCTGTGACCATCACCGGGTTGGCACATAAGGCCCCACCGCTGGGATTCACATTGGCCGTTTCAAGCCCGCCCAGGGCCCGGCGAAGGATGAGCTCTTGGGGGCTATAAGGGGCATGAAGCTCGGCCACATCGACATGCCCGTCGAAGCCGGCACTTTGGGCCGCCGCCGCGGTGCTGGGGGATTGGCAGAGGTTGCGCTGGCCCAGATGATGGGTCTCGATGCGATGATCCATACCTCGAATCCAAGCCGGCCGTTCGCACAAGGCCCTTGCCCGATCGCCTCGGGCGAGGATGACACAGGCAGCGCCATCGCCCACCGGGGGGCAATCACTGGCATCGAGGGGGCTGGCGACCGGTTGGTTGCGGGCCGGCGCCGGGCTGCGCAGCTGCGCATGGGGGTTGTCGAGACCCGCTCGCCGGTTGCGGCTCACCACCTTCGCAAAGTCGGCTTCCGTCGCGTCCTTTGCCAGCAAGAGGGCCTGGGCCTGCAGGCCCGCAAGAGCGTTGGCGTCGGGAGTGAGCGGTGCGGTGGTATAGGGTTCGAGTTGGGCCGTTAGAATCTTTTCGATGGCCCCTAAGGAACTTTGACCAAAGGCGTAGACGAGGGCTGTGTCGAGATCGCCATGTTGGAGGCGGACCCAGGCTTCAAAGAGAGCCCAGGCCCCGTCCATTTCCACATGGCTCTCTCGAGCTGGCGGCCAGGCACCCAGTCCATCGACGGCGCTCACAAAGCTAAAGGGTCGGCCCGAGAGAAAGTCACTGCTGCCTGAGCAGGTAAAGCCGATGTCATCCTGCCGTAACCCCAGTTGATCTCGGGCCTGGCTTACCACCGCTTGCACCAGCTCCACCTCATCCCCTTGGCTCTGGGGCCGGGTAGGCGTTTGGGCAAAGCCGACAATCGCAATATCAGCCATGATCAGAGATGCTCCGCAATCTCTTCAAAGGGTCGGTCTGGCTCGCCGGTGGCCTCGAAGTAGCGGATCGACTCAAGGGTCGGCCCCCAATCGGCTTCTGCCTTCCAGACGGCTCGGACTCGCTGACCCATGCGGACATTTTCAGGATCGCCGCTGACCAAATGAAGCAGCGCTGTGTCCGCACCGTCGAGGAGGATCCAGGCGCAGACGTAGGGGGGCGCAAGACGTTGGCCTGGAAACTCGATTCGGATGATGGAGAAGGTGGTTATCGTGCCTGTTTCATCGAGAATTTGCGGTGATTCACACAGGACACTGCAGGTGGTGCATGCCGGTCGGGCCGGGACTTGAACCTTATGGCATTGGGGACAGCGGTTACCGAGTATTTCACCGCGGGCCATGCCTCGAAGAAAGTCGCTGGTGGTCGCACCGGCGCGGATTTGATAGTCGAGGACGAGTGGGATTTTTAGGACCCGATCTTCCGTCAGGGGCGGCACAGGCTCGCCTAAATCCGTCGCTGTGATCTCGTCGGTACCGGCCGGACGAAAATGGTCGATATCGTCAATCTGCCCCCTTCGCTCGTCGGCGAAGACCGCGATCAGCCCCATCCCTTGGTGGAGTTCGCTGGCCTGAGCACCCTGAATTCGATGGAGAAGGGCTGAGTCCGTACCGTCGAGGCGAATCAGGCCAAAGGCAAAGTCCCCCTGGGGTTGCCAACTCCAAGTTTCTAAGCGGCCTGTGGCTGCGACCCTGACCAAGCCTGAAGATTCGCTTCCGTCTCGGGGGTCGAACTCGCTGGGCGGAACCAAAACTCGACCATCCTGGCAGCGGGAACCGATGATCTGGCCTTGCTCGAGTTCGGCCATAAAGCGCCCCAGCACCGGCCCAAGACTCCGCTTGTAATGGTAGTCGATTTGGTAGGGCGCACTGAGAGGTTTCACCGGCTGCCCTTAGAGGTCGAGATCGCTGAGGGTGAGGGGCAAGTAGTGCTTTTCTTCTAACGTACTCGTTCGGGCCACGTGGATATGCTTCAACTCGAAGTAGGCATCCAAACCCGCCAGCCCCAGTTCTCGCCCCACCCCTGAGGCCTTAAAGCCACCGAAGGGATATTTTGGCGAGATCATATGGTAGTCGTTGATCCAAACAGTGCCGGCCTCAAGGCGCCGGGCCAAATTGAGCGCTCGAGCCTCATCTTGGGTCCAAAGGGCAGCGGCCAGCCCGAACGGCGAATCGTTGGCGATACGGAGGGCATCCTCCTCATCCTGATAGGGGATGACCACCACCACGGGCCCAAAAACTTCTTCCTGGGCAATCCGCATGTCGTTGGTCACGCCGGTGAGGATGGTGGGGGGGAAGTAGTAGCCACCTAGGGCCTTTAGATCCTCGGGTTCTGCGCCGCCACAGGCGACGGTGGCACCTTCTTCGATGGCGAGGGCGACATAGCGTTTACTGTTCGCCAACTGTTCGGCGCTCACCAGGGGGCCCATGGTGGTCTCCATCTCCATGGGGTGTCCAAGTTTCACTCGCTGAGCTTCGGCCACCAGACGCTGCACAAACTCGTCGTGCATACTTCGTGGAACGAGGATTCTTGTGCCTGACTCGCAGACTTGGCCCGAATGAAAGAAGGTGGCGAAAAGAGCCACTGGAATGGCCACGTCCAGGTCCGCATCGTCGAGGATGATATTGGCCGACTTGCCCCCCAGCTCCAGCATGCAGCGCTTGATCTGGCGACCGGCTGAGGCGCCAACGATCCGCCCGACTTGGGTGCTGCCGGTAAAGGCGACTTTATCCACGTCGGGGTGTTCTACGAGATGGGCACCGATGTCTGGACCCGGTCCAGTGATCACATTGAGGACGCCATCGGGGAGCCCGGCTTCCTTCATGACCTTGGCAATCCAAAGGGCCGTCGCGGGCGTGTATGGACTGGGTTTCAGCACCAGGCTACAGCCTGCGGCTAGGGCCGGTGCGACCTTCCAAGAGGCCGCAGCTAAAGGAAAGTTAAAGGGCACGATGGCCGCCACCACCCCCACCGGCTCCCGCCGAATAATGTTCTCCGAAGCGATGGGAAAAAACTCTTCCGCCCGTTGTTCTAGGGGCGTTTGTTCGATCAAGTTGGCGTATTCTTGAAAACTGAGGTTTGCGGCGATGAGGTCGGCGCCGTTCGCCTTTCGCAGCGTGGCACCGGAGTCCTGGATCTCGGCCATCGCAATCTGACCATGGTACTCGCTAAAGAGATCTGCGGCGCGCCGTAGTACAGCGGCGCGCTCTTGCGCCGAGGTGTTGCGCCAAACCCCTGACTCAAAGCTCGCTTTCGCCGCGGCCACGGCCCGATCCACATCCTTTGCCGAAGCCGCAGCAAAGTCGCACCAGGGCTGACCGTCGGCCGGGTTGATGGACGGATAGGTCGCAGATCCCTCGGCGGCGACAAACTCGCCGTTGATGAACAGACCTGTCAGTTCCACAGGCTTACTTCGATGCTTGGGGGAAGATGTTCTTGAGTTTCATGGCCATGGGGATCTGGCCAGAGATCTTCAATTTGCCCGTCATGAAGGCCATCTGACCACTGAGATCGCCGTTGACCATTTTGACATAATCATCGCCCTTCATTTTAAAGGTCGCCGTAGGCGCATCTGAAGCCCCCTCGTTCAATTCAAAGGTGCCGTCATTCACATTGACATGCCAGGTGCCCGAGCCTTCCAACTCGAACTGGTAGGTCGCGGTCACTCCCATGGAGCCATCGGGGGTGAAGCGGTCTCCTAGCGTCTCAAAGTAGTGTTCAACAGTCTCAACGCGAAAGCTCATGGCCCCTCCTTTTGGGAAAACTAGAACGTGTTCTATTTCATCCCCTGGGCATCCTTTCGTCAAGCCGTCTTGGCGCGTGGCTTCTGGCGATGTGAAGTGAACAGGACAGTTCTGCGCTACCTAGGATTAGGAAGTTGCCTAACTACTTGATAAGTCAAGTTGGTTGATTTTGGCATGGTCATGGCAAACCCCAGGGCAGAGGCCAAGGAAGGCCTCTGTACACGACAAGGATGTTTGCCATGAACGATCGCTATGAGAACCAAACCACCCTGGGGAGCAGCTCACCTTTGATGACGATGATCTGGATCGGCGTATCGCTGATGCTGGTCTTGGGCTGTGCGACGGCAGCTTTCGCCCAAGCGAGTTACTAAAGGGTTCGACCGAGTCTACCCAGCGGGTGAAGACGCTCTAAAAGCTCATCCAGCCGCCATCCACTGGCAGCACTGCTCCGTTCACGTAGCGGCTCTCTTCGCTTGCCAAGAACAGGGCCACATCTGCCACGTCGGCTGCTCGGCCGTGGGGCGGGACCATCTGGAAGTGGGGCTGATAGGCATCAAAGCCACCTTGATGGGGAATGAAGCCTCCAGCCATGGCGGTCATGATGGCGCCGGGCGCGATGGCGTTGCAGCGCACACCCTTCGAGCCGTAATACCAGGCGATGCTTCGAGTTAGACCCACGACCGCGTGTTTGGAAGTCGTATAGGCGCCGCCACCGCGCCCGCCTCGCAAGCCCGCCGCGCTGCTGGTGTTGATGATGGAACCGCTGCCCTGTTCCACCATGACCTTTAAGGCCGCTCGACTGGCCAGGAAGGGGCCCTTTGCATTCACCCGCATCACCCGGTCCCAAAGTTCATCGCTGGTGTCCTCAACGGGGGTCAGATTGTCCAAGACGCCGGCATTGTTGCACAGCACATCCAGGCGACCAAAGGCCTCCGCAGCACCGCTGATCATCGCCTCTGCGTCTGTTGTGCTACCCACATCCACGAGGCGGGCCACGACCTCTGAGCCCGCGGCCTTCAATTCGTCGGTGACCTTGTTGAGGCGATCCTCTTGGAGATCGGCCAAGACGAGCTTTGCCCCTTCCTTGGCGAAGCGCCGAGCCATGGCCCGGCCGATTCCGGAGGCGGCACCGGTAATAATAGCGACCCGACCTTCAAGCAGCATTTGAGCCCTCCAAAAGCAGTTGCACCGTTGGGCGCAACTCTTCGATAATTCCTTCTTCGTCCCTTAAGCCGCTCATCCAGCCCACCATCGCAGCGAACCACACGTGCTGAAGGATGATCGCAACCCGCATCCCTCGCTCGTCGTCCCCCTGCACCTCCATCGACTGAAGAATCAAGCCTGTCATTCGACCCCGGTAGGCACCCACCTTTTCAGCCACCGATGGCACACCACTGGCCACTGCTCGCAGGAGGGCCTTGGCAAAGTTTGGGCTGCTGAACATGGCCTCCGTTAGCGTGGTGAGAAGGGTCACGACCCGGTCTTCGGCGTTACTGCCCTCGATATGGTGGGTCAGATCTCCCTCCTCGTAGCGTTGTGCGAGAAGTTCCAGGGCGCCGACGAGAATATCCTCTTTGCTGCGAAAGCGCTTGTAGAGCGTGCCTAAGGCGACGCCGCTGCGGGCGGCCACATCCCGTAGGCGGACCGCCTCAAAACCTCCTGTTTGCGCCAATTCAAAGGCAGCAGCGATGATCCTTTGCGCCTTTTCGTCCAGATTCTCAGCGTCCACCGATGCCCTCCCGGTGGTGTAGACTGAAACGTGTTTCACTTTTCTTCAAGGGGGAGGCTTTACCCCCGGCATGAGCCACACTAGAAACGGGTGCAATGGGAGCAGTTTCGTGGATCAAAAGTTGTTCAAGCAAGCAGTCGGGAGCTTCGCCTCCGGTGTCACAGTGGTCACCACGCGCACAGCCGAAGGGGGCGATCATGGGATGACGGCCAGCGCCTTTTCTAGCTTGAGCTTGGAGCCGCCGTTGGTTCTCGTCTGTGTTCAAGAAAAGAACCAAACCCACGAGCTTCTCGAAGCGGCGGGGCACTTCGCCGTGAACATCCTCGCCCGTGATCAGGAAGAGCGGAGTAACCGCTTCGCCGGTGGCCTGGTGGACGCGGATGGTAATTGGCAGTCCTGGCCCGCGGCGAGGGATAAGTTTGCCGGCCTGGATTTCAACCGGGGTGAAGCCTGTGGGGGTGCCGCCTTACTCGCCGGCTGCGTCGCCCAATTGGAATGTCGTCTAGAAGCACTGCTTCCCGGTGGCGATCACGGGATTTTTGTCGGGCGAGTGGAGGCAGTTCATGTGGCAGGCGGCGACCCCCTACTTTATGCCAAAGGGCGTTATGGGGGGCTTGCGTGAGCGACCTTTCGGCCTTTCGAGAAGAAGCCGAAGCCTTCATGAAAGCAGCGGCTCCGGCCGCACTCGTCGGGGCCCGAAAGGGGCGCTTCGACGGTTTTTGGGGGGGCCGGGTTCACGCTGGGAGTGACGCCGAGTTGGCCTGGCGAGATGCGATGGTCGAGAAGGGCTGGACAGCGCCGACTTGGCCAAAAGCCTATGGTGGTGGTGGCTTAGCAAAGGACGAAGCCCGCATCATCGAGCAGTTACTCGAAGAACTTCAACTGCCGCCGCCCGTCGTCGGCTTTGGTCTCGCCATGATCGGTCCGACCTTGCTGGACTACGGAACCGAGGCACAAAAATCCCAACACCTACCCGGGATTACTCGAGGCGAGATTCGTTGGTGCCAAGGCTATTCGGAGCCCGGTGCCGGGAGTGACCTCGCCAGTCTCAGTTGTCAGGCTGCCGATGAAGGCGACCATTTTGTGATCAACGGCCAGAAGGTCTGGACCAGTCATGCGGACAAGTCGGACTGGATCTTTTGTCTGGTGCGCACCGGGCCCAAGGAGCCGAAGCGAGCCGGTATCACTTTTTTGCTCATCGATATGGCGAGCCCCGGCGTGACCGCACGACCGATTCCACTCATCTCGGGGTCGTCTCCTTTTTGTGAGGTCTTCTTCGACGAGGTGCGGGTGCCCAAAGCCAATGTCATCGGTTCGGTAAACGAGGGCTGGCCCATCGCCAAAGCGCTGCTCGGTTACGAGCGGGGCATGATCGGCGAGGCCATGGGGGGGGAACTGGTCGGTGTGGAGGCGACCCTCGCAAAAAGCAGAGCAGAGGCATTAAGGGCGCCAGGCCGCCGAGAGTCTTTGGCTCGCTGGGCCATGGAAGAACGTTGTTTTCGGGTAACGTTGGAGCGCATCGCACAGCAAATGAAGGCCGGGCAGAACCCCGGCACGCTCTCTTCGATCATGAAGGTGGTCGGCAGCGAGTTGAAACAACAACGCTGGCAGCTGGAAATGGATTTGGCCGGGCCTGAAGGCCTGGGCTGGTCGGGCGAAAGTTTCGCAGCAGAGGACCTCGACATCACCCGAGAATGGCTACGCAGTCGGGGCAACAGCATTGAGGGGGGCAGCACGGAGATCCAATTGAACATCATCGCGACCCGGGTCTTGGGGCTGCCGCGATGACCGATTCCCTGATTCTCGATGCAGACCAAGAATTGTTGGCGGAGACCGCCACCCAGTTGTTCCGCAACCTCAGTCCGCTCGATCGGCTTCGAGCGAATCGAGATGACCGCGCTAGCACGGGTTTCGATGCGGACCTTTGGCAGGCCCTCGCCGAGCAGGGGTGGATTGGCCTCGCAGTTACGGAAGACCAGGGAGGTGTGGGCCTGGGCTTGGCCGAACTCTGTTTGCTCATGGAGGCAGCGGGGCGCCAACTGGCCACCGAGCCGATCTTAGGTACCGTTGTGATGGGCGCACCGGTTTTGGCGGCCGGCGCAAAGCATCAAGCCCACCAAGATCTCCTCGGTGCAGTCCTTGAGGGGACATCCTTCCTTGCCATGCCTTGGGAGCAGGGTCTGCCGCTGGTCGCTGGCAGGCCCTTGAATGCAAGGTTGAGGCACGTTGTGGATGGTCAGGTGGCCGATGCTTTGATCCTCAGCGCGGCCGACGGTTCGTGGTGGTGTATCCCCACCGATCGGGAGGGGCTGAGTCGCCGGCGGGATCAGCGGATGGATTGCCGCAACAGCGCGAGCTTTGACCTCGAGGGCCTAATTCCCCAGGCCGAAGATCGTCTCGAGACCACCCTTGACCAGGAAGCCCACTTCGATGCCGTGGCGGTGGCCCTGGCAGCCGAGATGCTCGGGGGCGCCGAGGCCGCCTTTGAGGAGTCCATTGAGTATCTCAAGACTCGAGCCCAGTTTGGTGGGCCCATCGGTCGATTCCAGGCGCTACAACATCGGGCTGCCCGGCTCTATATCCGCCTGAATCTGGCTCGGAGCGCCGTCCTGGCCGCGGCTCGCACAAGCTCGGAGCAAGCCCGCTACGCGAGCCTCGCAAAAGCCAGCACCTCGGAGACCTTTTTGATCGTGGCCAAGGAGGCGGTCCAGTTCCACGGTGGTATTGGCATGACCGACGAGTGCACGATTGGCTTCTATCTCAAGCGAGCCCAGGGGAGCCGAGTGATGGGCGGCGATGAGCACCATCATCGTGACCGCTGGGCCCGTTTAGGAGGCTACTGATGGCCTATGATTTTTCCGGCTACCCTCGGGGCTGGTTTATCGTCGGTTTCAGTGATGAATACGGGCCGGGGACCGTGCGTAAGCTGCGCTATTTTGGCCAGGATCTGATCTGTTACCGGGGCGAGAGCGGACGGATCCTCATCCGGGATGGGCATTGCCCTCATCTGGGCGCCCACCTGGGCGCCGGTGGTGATGTGGTGGGCGACGATATCATCTGTCCTTTTCACCGTTGGCGTTTCGCCGCCGACGGGCCTTGTGTTGAGATTCCCTATTGTGACCAACCCATCCCCAAACGGGCTGCTCTAAAGACCTGGGAGAGTCGGGAACTCAATGGGATGATCTATCTTTGGTATCACCCGGAAGGGGATGGCCCCGATTTCGATACACCTATTTTGCCCATCCATGAGTCAGCGCAATGGTTACCCTGGAAGCACAGCATGCTCGAGATCAAAACCCACAGCAAAGAGATCATCGAAAATGTGGTGGACCGAGCTCATTTTAGCCCCATCCACAACACCCATATCGATGTGTTTGAGAATGCGTTTGAAGCAGAGCGGGCCATTCAATTCAACAAGGGCACTGCGTACCCCCGAGGTGGTGGAGTGGACCATTTTGAGTTGACTGCCACCTACTATGGTCCGGGCTATCAAATTAGTGAGATGAAGGGATTTTTGCACAGTATCTTGGTGAACGCCCACACTATGATCGATGAGCAGACGCTCCATCTTCGGTTTGGCGTCAGCCTGCAGGCCGGTGAGGACCCGGCCAAGTTGGAGCAATACGCCCAAGCCTATATCGACAACCTGACCACTGGCTTTCATGAGGATATTCAGATCTGGGAAAACAAGACGTACCGGGAGCATCCGTTGCTCTGTGCTAGCGATGGTCCCATTATGAAGCTCAGAAAGTGGTATGCGCAGTTCTATGCTTAGCGGGTAAAGCGTACCGGTAGTTCTTTGACCCCGTTGATGAAGTTGCTGCGTAACCGCCGCTGGGGTCCGGCGGTCTCGATGGATGAGAACCGCTTAAATAACTCACGGAACAGAACCTTGATCTCCATGCGTGCGAGGCTCGCACCGAGGCAGAAATGTTCGCCGACGCCAAATGCAAGGTGATTGTTTGGACGGCGACGGATGTCGAAGGTCATGGGATCTGGAAACAGCTTTGGATCACGATTTGCTGCATGGTAATGCATCACGACCTTATCGTTCTCCTTGAGATCAACGCCATGGAAGTGGAGGTCTCGAGTCACGGTTCGCCGAAAGTAATTCACGGGTGTTACCCAACGCAGAATCTCTTCTGTCGCACTGTCGATGAGGCTCGGTTCCTCTCGGAGTAACTGGATCTGCTCAGGGTTTTCGAGCAAGGCGAGAAGCCCACCGGTGATGGCATTGCGAGTGGTCTCGTTGCCGGCCACCGAGATGAGTAAGAAGAAGGCGTTAAATTCGGCTCGTGTCAGAAGGCCAGCACCTTCTTCCACCTCGCTGTGACAGAGGTGATAGATGAGGTCCTCGCTGATCTCGTCGGCCTTGGCCTCTACGAGTTCATTACCGTAGGCAAAGACCTCCATGGCTGCGATTCGTGCATCTTCTACGCTGGTTTGGAACTCGGGGTCATCGAAGCCGATCAAACGGTTGCTGTAGTCAAAGACGATTTGCAGGTCTTCGTCGGGCACACCGATGAGCCGACAGATGACCCGTAGCGGGAGATCGGCGGCCACTTCCCGGACAAAATCGATTGGTTCGCCCACCGGTAAGCGCTGAAGAATCTCGTCCACATCCCGGGAGATTCGCTGCTCCATGAGCCGCACCATTCGGGGGGTGAAGCCTCGGCTCACTAGCTTACGGAACTTCCAATGCTGGGGTGGGTCCATATTCACCATCAGCATGCGGATCGGCTCAAGATCTTCTTCTTCGTAGTCCTCAATATTACTGCCACCCCGGGCGCTGGAGAAATCTTTGGGGTTGGTGCTGATCTCGACGATGTGGTCGTAATGGGTGACGACCCAGTAGCCGCGCCCTCCGGGCTCTTCATGCCAGTGGATTGGGCTCTCTTTACGCAGCAGGGCCAGGGCTTCATGGGGTACGCCCTGTTCCCAGATATCCGGGCTGTGGACGTCGACTTCATGCAGTTCCATAGCGCCTTCTCCAGGGGGGGCTTGCCGGCGAACTGAAACACGTTCTAGTTTGCCTCGCAATCCCCTGGGGTGAAGAAATTATGGCCACAGCGCATTTGAAACTTGAGCGGGATGGGGCCATCGCCGTGGTCACCCTCAATCGACCCGAGGCCCGTAATGCCCTCAGCTTGGAAATGATGGCCCGCTTGGCCGATGCCTGGGACGAAATCGACGGCGATCCGGATCTGCGAGTGGCCATTCTCACGGGGACCGAGGGCGTCTTTTGTGCCGGGGCAGACCTAAAGGAGATGCATGGCGACCAAAGTGCGAATCCCTACCATAAGCGCTTCATGGACCGGGATGCCCTCGACGCCGCCATCGCAGCGGCACACGATGCGGGTGATGAGGCCCGAGTGACAGAGCTAGAGACCGAGCTCAACGGCCGCCAGGATGACACCCCTTTGCACTGGAAAGCCTTTCTCCGGGACCGGCGGCTTAAAAAACCTCTGATCGCTGCCGTCGAAGGTTACGCGCTTGGCGGTGGCACGGAGATTCTCCAGGGGACCGACCTTCGCGTCGCCGGCGAAGGCGCCACCTTTGGTTTGACTGAAGCCAAATGGGGACTGTTTCCCCTCGGTGGCTCAACGGTCCGCCTGGTGCGCCAGATCGGCTACACCCGAGCCATGGACATGCTGCTGACCGCTCGGCGGGTCTCGGCCCAAGAAGCCCTCGACTGGGGCTTGGTGGGCCAACTGGTGGCCGATGGGAAAGCTCTTGAACGGGCGAAGGAGTTGGCTGGATTGATTGCGGCCAATGGCCCCTTTGCCGTGCAGCAGATCCTCGCCAGCGTGCGAGCAGCTGAGGGCTTGCCGGATCATGCCGCCATGGCCACGGCGGACGAGTATGGGTTGCCTGTGCTCTATTCGGCGGACGCCCGAGAGGGGGCCAGGGCCTTTCGAGAGGGGCGCAGCCCCGAGTTTAAGGGAGCCTGAGATGATACAGACTGAACTCGCCCATCGTTTGGGAATGCGAGTGCCGATCTGGGGCTTTACCCCATCGCCAGCAGTCGCCGCTGCCATTTCGAGAGCGGGTGGGATGGGGGTCTTAGGGGCCATTCGCTATGTGGATCCCGATGACTTTCGAGAAGCGTTGCGCTTCATGGACGATGCCTGTGAGGGCAAGCCCTATGGTGTCGATGTGGTCATGCCGATGAAGCTCGCCGCCGACGAAAAGGTGCCGGATCTTCAGGCGATGATTCCAGCCCAACACCGCCACTTTGTCGATGAGATCCTCGCTCGCTACGGCGTGCCGTCACTGGCGCAGACCGAAGATGTATCGGCGATCACAGGGTGGATGACCAGTTTCGCATTCGAGCAGGTCGAGATCGCCATGGAGCATCCGATCAAGTTGATCGCTAACGCGCTCGGGCCCCCGCCGCCCGAGGTCATCAGCTTGGCTCGAGAGCGGGGAGTTCTTACCGCGGCCTTGGCCGGTAAGGCCAGCCATGCCCGTCATCACATCGATGCGGGCGTGGACGTGGTCGTTGCCCAGGGCCACGAGGCTGGCGGGCACTGCGGCGAGGTCACGACTATGGTGCTCTGTCCTGAACTTGTGGATGCCGTCGCTCCTCGCCCCGTGCTTGCAGCCGGTGGAATCGGCTCAGGACGGCAGATGGCAGCCGCACTTTGCTTGGGCGCTGAAGGGGTGTGGTGTGGCTCGATTTGGCTCACCTGCAGCGAGTTCCAGGAAGAGCCTATGACGGAGCGAGGCATGAGCCGAGTTCAAGAAAAACTCCTAGCTGCTGGGAGTTCGGATACGGTCCGAAGTCGGGTGATTTCGGGCAAGCCTGCCCGGATGCTGAAGACGGAATGGACCCAGGCTTGGGAGGAGGATGCCTCGCCGGGGACCCTGCCCATGCCACTTCAAGGCGTCCTCGTTGCGGAAGCGGAAGCCCGGATCCGGGCCCACCAAGTGGCACCGCTGATGGGGAGCCCTGTCGGGCAGATCGTCGGGCGGATGAATGCGGTGCGGCCGGTGGCCGAGGTCATGGCCGAGATGGAAGCGGAGTGTCGGGCTGTCCTCGGGCGGTTTCAGCGCTAAGCCGAGGGCTATTCCCCGAGCAGCACGTCGATCGCGTCGGTGAGCCGGGTGTCAGTGGGCTCAACCCGAGACTGGAACCGGCCCACGACGATGCCATCGCCCGTGACGAGAAACTTTTCGAAGTTCCAGCCGATCTCGCCCTGGAAGTCCTCAGCCGAGTCTTCGGTGAGACTCACGTAGAGGGGGTGCTTGTCATCACCGAGCACGCTGATCTTTCCGAAGACAGGGAAGGTCGTTCCGTAGGTGCTCGTGCAGAACTCCTGGATCTCTTCGTCGGTGCCGGGCTCTTGGTTGCCGAAGTCATTGGCGGGAAAGCCGATGACGGAGAAACCCCGCTCCCCATAGCGGCTCTGGAGGGTTTGCAGGGCTTCATATTGATAGGTGAAGCCGCAGCGTGAGGCGACGTTGACCATCAAGGTCACCTGCCCGTTGAAGCGGGAGAGTGGGATGGTTTCTCCCGCGGCATCGAGGACGTCGTGTTCGTAGATCCCGCGACCAACCACCGGACCGGCGTCGGGATTTGCGAGCGTTCCGGCATCAGCGCTCGTCGCCGCACCACCGGCGTCGAGATCAACCACCGCTTCGTTCATGCAGGCGCAGAGGGCGAAGGAAAGAAGCCAGCGAAGTCGATGCATAAAAGCCTCCAAAGCGGGCAGCCTATACGGGGAATTTGGGCAAAAAAGAAGAAGACCCCGCAAGGAGGCCTTCTTCGTCGAAAGTGAGACGAACTCAGGTGCAGCAGGTTTCCAGCAGCACGCGAGTCACTTCGTAGGGATCGCAGTTGGCGTTGGGCCGGCGATCTTCCAAGTAGCCCTTGCCGTCGTTGGCCACGCCGCGAGGGATACGGATGGAAGCGGTTCGGTCCGCGACGCCATACTTGTACTCATCCCAGGAGCAGGTCTCGTGGGCACCGGTGAGGCGAAGCTCGGTACCGGTCCCGTAAGCGGCCAGGTGACGGTCCCGGGCCTCTTGAGCGCCGAGTTTTTCGCAGGCAGCTTCGATCACCGCCATGCCACCATCTTGCCGCATTGCATTGGTAGAGAAGTTGGTATGGGCGCCGGCACCATTCCAGTCGCCAAGCATGGGCTTGGCGTCGAAGGTGACGGTCATGCCATAGGCTTCGGCGATCTTTAGCAGCAGCCAGCGGCTCAGCCACAGTTGGTCACTCACCAGCTCTGGGCCGATGCCGGGGCCACCCACTTGGTATTCCCACTGACCGGGCATCACTTCGGCGTTGGTACCGGTGATGGCGATGCCCGCTTCGATGCAGGCGTCCATGTGGTCGTCGCTGATCTCCCGACCGAAGGCCCGGTCACCACCGGCGGAGCAGTAGTACATGCCTTGGGGTGCAGGGTAGCCATTGGCGGGGAAGCCAAGGGGCCGTCCGTCATCGATGATGGTGAACTCTTGCTCGATCCCAAACCAAGGATCGAGGCTCTCCAGCGAGTGGGCGGCGACCAAGTCGCTGAGCGCAGCCCGCTTGTTCGTTGCATGGACGCTGCCATCAGCGTTGAGAACCTCGCACATCACGAGAATCGAGTTTTCGTCCCGGAGGGGATCGGGCGTCGCATAGACGGGCTTCAGGAGGCAGTCCGAGTCGTCACCGTCTGCCTGTAGCGTCGATGATCCGTCGAATCCCCATTCGGGCAGCGGACCCATATCGCCACTGAGCACCTTGTCGAAGTCACCGGTCGAAAAGTCTGCGATGACCTTGACCTTGCTGCGCAAGCCCCATGGCTCATGACCATCGATCCATACATATTCAGCCTTCAGAATCATTGTTCTCCCCAGGCAGGTTTTTGAGCAGGAATCATCTCCTGCTGGGCGGGGGCATAGACACAAAGTCGATAAACGGGGAGCGCAAAAACGCCCTTCATGTGAAAAAAGTTTCGCACTGGGGTTCTTGGGCTTGCGCGAAGGCCCTGTTCGCCTAGGATTCAGCCATGGCCATGTCCTTCTTAAGTCTTTGGTTATTCGCCTTATCACCGGCTCAGTTGGAGGCTGGAGAAATTCAGATTTCTGGGGGCGAAATAGGGAGCGAATTGCGTGCTGTCGGCCTGGTGAAAGCACGGCCAGAAAGGGTCTATTCGACGGTCATACGGTGCGAGGGTTATGGGGGATTTTTGCCCCGGGTGACGAGCAGCAAAAAGGTGAGCGGAGATGCCAAGTACCGCAGCTGCGCTATGGTGATCGACATGCCCTTTCCCCTTGGGGACTTGGCCACCAAGTTGCGCCAAACCCGATGGGTCGAGCCCGGGCTCTGGCGTATGGACTTCGAGCAGGTCAAAGGGGGCTATGCAGAGAACGCAGGAGGCTGGCGTCTGCAGCCATATGGTCCCAAAGGCCAGTGGACGCTGGTGGATTATCGACTCCGGCTGCGCCTCAAAGGCTGGGTGCCGAAGTGGATTCAGAACCTGGGGGCAAAGGGCAGCATCGAACCTTTATTCCAGGCTTTGCGAGGCCGCCTTGAGTAGACCCTAGCGCAAAACTAGAACGTGTTCTATTTTGAGCCCTCCCGGGGGTGCTCGTGACCATCGACAAAAACGATCGATTTCCCATGCCCAGCTATCCCAACGGCTGGTTTCAACTCTGCTATTCCGATGAACTCGACAGCGGTGCTGTCATGCCTTTGAGTTATTTCGGCGAGGAGCTGGTTCTCTTTCGTGGAGAAGATGGAGCGCCCCGGCTTCTTGAAGCCTATTGTGCCCATCTCGGCGCTCATCTCGGCGTTGGTGGTGAGGTGAAAGACAATTGTGTCGTTTGCCCTTTTCATGCCTGGGCCTTTGATGGCGACGGGCAGTGCACCGACATTCCCTATGCAAAGCGGATCCCGAAGAAGGCAAAAGTACGGGCCTGGCCCGTGGTCGAGCGCAATGGCCTGATTCTCGCCTGGAATCACGGCGACCAAGCTGTACCGTCCTGGCAGGTCCCTGAAGTCCCAGAGTTTGGACACGAGGAGTGGACTGAATACACCACTCGGCGCTGGAAGATTCGCAGTCACAATCAAGAAATGGCCGAGAACGCTGTCGATTCGGCCCATTTTCGCTATCTCCATAAGACCCAAAACATCCCCCCCACTGAAGCGACCACGGAGGACCATTTACTGGTCATGGAGTCGCCGGCGACCATGACGTATCGGGGCATGCCTGTGGAGGGACGTATTCGTTCCGAACTCTATGGCTTCGGTTTCACCATCACTCGTTTCTGGGGCATTGCCGAAACCTGTCTTGTGAGTTCGGCGACCCCTATCGATGGCGAATATATCGACGTGCGGTTTAGCTTCATGCTGCGAAAGACCCTCGCGGGTTCAGCCATCGACGATCCGGCCATGTTGGAGATGGTGGCGAAGAAGTTTCGTCAGGCTGTGGAGCGAGAACTCGAGCAAGACATCCCGATCTGGGAAAATAAGAAGTACATCAGTCCACCGGTGCTCTGTGATGGCGATGGACCGATTGGGCTCTTCCGAAAGTGGTGTCGCCAGTTTTACGTCGCCTAGAGGGCCCAGCCGTAGTTGAAACCGAGGGTGGGGAGCCAGGGGTAGCTCTCATGGACTGCGCCATCCTCCCGAAGTTGGTTCACCCCCAGTTGAATCTCTAAAACCCGGCCGTCTTTGGTGGTGTGCTTCCATCCGACGACACCACCGAGAAGCAGGAAGTCTTGGCCGCCCAGTACTTTCTCGGGCACGGCAGCGATGCCGTCGTCCAGTTCGATCAACTGGAAGGCAGAGAGGCCGATTTGACTGCCGCCGTGGAAGCGCCCGGTGGGATAGACAAGAAACTGGGCCCCTGCACCGAGAACGGCCCCCTGCCAAAGCCAACTCCCCCCGGCCAGGCCAACGTTGAAACTGGCTCGGCTGCCAAGCGACATCTCCACCTTCGCCTTGGTGATGCCTAAGGGGAGCAAAACAGGCGCAGCGGTTACGGCCAGTCGACTGTTTGCGACGCTGTCGTCATAGAAACTAAGACCGCCGCCTTCGGCATTGCGAATGCTGTCGAGAAAACGCCCCGCCTCGGCCGGCGCCGCGCTCATCACGAGGAAAGAGAGAAGAAAAAAACGCATCGAACTGCCTCCAACTGCTGCCTAGACGTTTGAGTTTGCTCGTTATGCAACGCATCTGATTGCGAGGCAGCCTAAAGCCTCGTATCGGCACATTCATGGATCCACTCTACTATCTACCCATCGTCTACCTGGGTTTGGTCATCGGCAGCAAAGGCATCCTGGGCTATGCCATGCACCGCCTTGGTGGGCGCTACGATAACAGCAATCCGCGGGCGCAACAGGATGCCCTCGAAGGCTGGGGGCAGCGAGCAAAGGCAGCCCATTACAATACCTACGAGGCTTGGCCCGTCTACGCCATTGGGCTGCTCGCTGCTCGATTTGGTGGCGGTGATCCGTTGTGGATTCACGGATTGAGCCTGGTCTGGATCAGCCTGCGTCTGCTCTATCTTTATGCCTATGTGGCTGATCATGATCGCTTACGGACCTTATCGTGGAGCGGAGCTACCTTTGCTGCCTGCTGGCTGATGGTACTCTCTCTCCAATGATGAGTTGGATGGCTCTTACATTGCTTTGGGCCGCACCACCCGCTTGGCCCGCTGCGCCTGGGACGCCCATTGTAGATGGACGCTTGGACGATGACGTCTGGAGTCAAGCAGCTCGTCTCGATGACTTTCGCCAAGCGGTCCCAGACAATGGAGCGAAGCCTAGTGTCTCGACGCGTGTGGCCTTCGCATACGACCAGGAAGCCCTCTATATCGCTGTGTGGGCAGATGACCCGTTGCCTGCCCGCATTGTGAGTTTTGAGCGTGACCGCCTGGACTTAGACGACAAGATACGTGTGCTGATCGATACCTACGACGATGATCGAAACGCCTATCTATTTGCCACCAACCCCGCAGGTGTCCTTTGGGACAGTCAGATTGGCGGGAATGGCCGTCAAAAGAACAAGGATTGGGACGGTCTTTGGTGGGTGGAAACCCTGGTTCATGACGGCGGTTGGACAGCAGAATTTCGAATCCCGTTTGCCTCGCTCCGCTTGCCTGAGCGCGCAGAGCAACGATGGGGACTCAACATCGAGCGCTTCTCTGCGGCCCGGCGTGAGACCGTTCGGTGGCAAGCCTGGCAACGTGGCGCTCGCTTCGAACAGGTCGCTCGGGCTGGTACTCTGCAGGGAGTGAAGGGCCCGCCGAGACAACTTGGCCTGGTCTTCAAACCCTATGGCTTGCTGGGTTCAGGGGAGTCCGGTGGCTTCGTGCAAGGGGGATTGGATCTCGATGTGCAATTGAGTCGTTCCCTCGGTTTGTCGCTCACGCTGTTTCCCGACTTTGCCCAAGCAGAAGCGGACCGAGCGCAGGTAAACCTGGGCCTTTCGGCACTCTACCTCCCTGAGAAGCGAAGGTTTTTTCTCGAAGGCAAAGATTTCTTTGCCTTTTCCATGGGTGACCAGGTCCGTCCCTTTTATAGCCGACGGATCGGTCTCAACAGTGATGGAGAGACGGTGCCGATTCAAGGCGGAGCCCGTCTCTTGGGGAAATGGGGCAGCGATACGTTGGGCATGCTCGTCGCTCGCATGGCATCTCAGGGAGAGGATTCGGCAGTGGAGGCAGGCGCTCTTCGCTACAGTCGAGATGTTCTCTCGAGTTCCACCCTCGGCACAGTGATGACCGCCCGGCGACAAGGTGATGATTTCAATGGGGTCTTCGGTTTCGATTTTCGGTATTCGACCAATCGTTTCCGCGAGCGCCAGAACCTTGTTGCTGAGGCGATGGTTTTGGGCAGCGTCGATCAAACCGAAGTGGCGCAAACCACGGGTTTCGCCCATCGCCTCCTCGTCTCCGCTCCCAATGACCTCGCTCGATGGAAGTTGGTGGCCGAACGCAGTGGCGCCAGCTTTGAGCCAGGTTTGGGCTTTTTGGCTCGTTCTGGGTTTCATCGCTTTGCTTTTGACTGGACCAAGCGTTGGCGTCCTCGGAACGCTCGAAACCCGCTTTACATGGAGATGACACCCATCGATGTGTCGCTCCGTTTGCGTGATCCCGATTTAAGCTTTCAGGCCATCAACGGGGAGATCAGTCCATTCAGTGCGGTGAGTCGACAGGGCTTGTGGATGAAGGTGGAACTTCACGGGGACGTGGAGCGGTTGGAGGAGTCCTGGGAACTCATCGAATCCCTCACGGTACCCGCCGGCGACCATGTGAACAGTCAATTTGTGATCATGACTGATACCCCGAACGGAGCGCCTATCGGCTTCTTCGCTTATCTCGGGACTGGGCCTTACTTTGGAGCCTGGCGCACGACGCTGCTCGGTGACTTTCGGGCTCAAGTCGCTCGGCGGTTACGGTTGTTTTATCGCCACCGACTCGACAGTTTTGATTGGGATGGTGATGTGGCCCTTGTCCACGTCTCCGAAAGTACAGCGAAGTTGGCCCTTAGCCGGCAACTCTACGGCAGTGTGAAACTGCAATATGTCAACACGGACGATCTGTGGCGACTGTCGGGTCGCCTGCGTTACACACCCTGGTCTGGTTTGGATGCTTACTTGGTTTACGACCACCAATTCGAACCGGATGAAGGGGCCGAATTTGCGGTGCTTGGTAAAGTGGTCTGGCAGTACGCCCGCTAGAAGAAGGTCTCGTAGGCCGCCTCATCGTAGCCGACGATCAACGCACCCTCTTTGTCGATCACAGGCCGCTTCATCAGGCCTTGGTGTTCGAGGAGTTGGTCGAGTAACTCCTCATCGGAGAGATTCTGATCCTTGAGGCCTAGCTTGCGCCAGGTCATCCCTCTTCGGTTGAGGACAAGATCCAGGCCCTTCTCTTCGACGAACCTGCTCATCTCCGCCCGGGTGATCGGTCGCTTTTTCCAGTTCACTTCTTCAAAAGGCAGGCCCTTGGCGTTGAGCCAGTCTTTGGCTTTCTTCACCGAACCACAATTGGGGATGCCGTAGAGTGTAATCATCGGTTCATGTGCTTCGTGCGGTCGGCTGGGGGGATGGTGCCCGTGCTGGCGATATCGCCGTAGAGGCGTACGGCCGGTCGAGCGACCCGAGTCTTTTGCGGGTCGTTGGCGCCGTCCATGGCATAAAGCCCCATGCGCCAGGCGTCCCCATGGTTCCATTCGAAGTTGTCCATGAAGGTCCAGTAGAAGTAGCCACGCACATCGGCGCCCCGAGCCACCGCTCGTTGCAGGGCGTCGATGTTGTGAACGATGAAGCGTTCCATGTAGTCGGGATCGTTGTCATCGTAGATCGCCCCGTTTTCCGAGATGTAGACGGGATAGCCCAGGTCCTCGTTGACGAACTTGATCATCTCTTCGAGGCGGTCCGGTTGGTTGATCCCTTCTTCAAAGCGTAGGGGGTCGACGGTGAGCAGGGGGCTCAAGTCTGGCAGGAAACTGGTGGGGGCACCGGCCACCGAAATGCCAAAGTACCAGTTCACGCCGATCCAATCCATGCGTCCGGCCAGGTCTTCACGGAACTCGCTCTCGCCGTCGAGATCCGGATCTGCTTGGCCCAGGGCGACCGCTCGCAAGAAGGCTTTGTTCCACAGGTAATCAATGTTCTCCGCCGCCAATTCATCTGCGGGATCGCTGGGGTCGATGGGGCTGATGGGCACGAGGGGGTAGACAATACCGACTCGAGTGGCGTGACCATCGCCATCGGCGTCGGTCACATCGTTGGCTCGTACGGCATCAACCATGCGCGCATGGGCGGTAATGAGCGCATTAAAGACGGTAAGCGCTTGTTCGGGGCGAAATGACAAGGCCGGGGGATGACTGCGCTCGGCACTGGGCTGAAAGTAACCAAAGAGCATGTTTTGTAGCGGTTCGTTGAGGGTCGCCCAGCGGTCCACGTCACCACCAAATTCTTTCGCAACGAAGCCACTGAACTTGGCGATTTCTCGAATGGTGCGCTCATCATCCACCCAGCCCCGCCGGTCGCAGTTGGCGAAGTCCACATGACAGGTGGGGGCATCGTGAATCCAAACCGGGAGTGCGTAGTGGTTGAGGGTGACCACCGGCTGCAGACCCCGGGCCTTCATGGCTGCAAACATGGCTCGGGACTTGGCCACACCCTCAGGACTGGCGAGGGCTGAGAGCTCCTCATGGGTGTTGGCCTCGTCCGTGGCTGTGGGAAAAATCCGGCTCCACTCGATACTCATGCGAAAGGCGTTGTTTTTGAGTTCGCTGGAGGCCCGTTCGAAGTCCGCCTCATAGAGTTCCCAAAAGCCAGGGCCCACTTCGCTGGGGTGGTCGCCGGAAAGAAAGGCGCCGTCCGACTCGACCGTCCGAGGGTCCGTGGTAAAGGTGAACCAGTCCGAGTTCACATCTTCGCACTCTTCCCGTGGGAGGGTGGGGCAACCGTAGTCCGCTTGGAAGCCAGCGATGGCCGTACCCCATAGGAAGTCATCATCAAACTTGGGCAGCGCCTTACAGGTCTGGTCGTGGTCACAGAACTCTGTCACGGCACAGTCCCCGGGCGAACAGGGGGGTGGGTCCTCATCGCAACCGACGAGGAGCATGGGGACGATGAACAGAAAGCGGCGCATAATAAGCTCCTTGGCGCTGGGTTGGTGCCAGGACTCAGGGGTCGGCACAAGCCGTCGGTTGATTATTCCTGTGGTGGTAAACCCTCGATTCGGCGGGGGGCGTCGCGTGGTTAGATTCACCCTGGTCATTAAGGTTGTTGACAGGTTTGGCGGATCAGGAAGCCTAACTGCACCGGAGCCTCCACCAGTGGGTTGTGACCGCAGTCGGCCATCACGGTATACTTACTCTCCGGAAAGAGATCACAGAGGTTTTCCGCTCGTTCTTGATCCACTGTGTTTCGATCGCCCGTGATGATGTGGACCGGACACTGGACACCAAGGTCGTTCTCGGGTCGCAAGCAGGTCCCAGAGCCAAAACGACGCAAGGCGAGTGCGAGGCTTGGGCCATGCTGGTTCAAGCGCAGATAGCGCTGGCGCTCTCGAGCTTGGTCACTTTGCCCCCGAAAGATGGGTTTTCGCTCCCACTCCTGCACCACCTCCTCTAACTCTTGGTATTCCAAGCGTTGGGCAAGCATCTCATCCTCGATGCGTCTCGCTTTGGCTTCTTCCGGATCTTTGTAGCCGGGATGGCCGCTAATGAGGACCAGCCCCCCCAGCGCGCCCGGGGCGTAGGTTGCCAATTGCATCGCTGTGCGGGCGCCCATGGAATAGCCAGCGACAATGGGTTTTCCCTGGCAGTCCATTTCTTGAATGCGGCGGTGAAGGGCTTGAGCGAGAGCCGGCCAGTCTTCTAGGTCCAACAGGGCGGCAGCAGAGCGGCCATGACCGGGCAGATCGACGAGGAGGACGCGGAAGTACCCGGCCAAGCTCATGGCGAGGGGTTGCCAACTCTCTGAATCACCAAAGAAACCGTGAATTAAAACCAGCCCTGGGGAGGAGGCCTTGCCGATCTCCTCGCTGTAGAGAACATCGGTCATCGCTGTCTCCAGCGGGCATCCAAACTGTGACGACCCGCGCCCGTAAAGAGGAGGGCGATGGCCGGCAAAGCGTAGAGTAGGGCGAACTCCTTTTTGGCCCAGGGGTCACCACCGTGGACCATGACGGCAGCTACCACCATGGTGATGATCAAGGGGACGGTGGCGAGCCGCGTAAACAGCCCCAAGATGATCAAGAGAGGTGCGAGCACTTCGCCGACGATGGCGAGGCTGAGGCTCAGGGAACTGCCGACACCAAGGGGGTCGGGAAAGTGGGCGGATTTGGCTGCGAAATTGGCCAGCTTCGGCCAGCCGTGACCCAAAAGCATGAAAGCGCCCACCGAGACGCGCAGGAAGAGTAAGCCCAGATCGGCTCCGGCTGCGGCCTTGGCTTCGTGGCCTTGGCCGGCATCGGCTTTTGGCGTGGCAGGGGCCTTGGTGAGTCCTACATCCGGTGCGAAGCCACTGCGTAGCGTGTTCTCCGCGACCGCCACACCATCGGCAAACTGCTGGAGGTAGTCGGGCCCGCCGGCTTTGCCGCCCAGACCGCTCATCTTAAAGCCGCCGAAGGGATGGCGCTCGACGATGGCCCCCGTGCAACCCCGATTGATGTAGAGGTTACCCACTTCCAATTGGTCTCGAGCCTGGGCGATCCGGGCCGGCGAGCGGGAGTAGAGGCCCGCGGTGAGGGCGTAGGGCGTGGCATTTACCCACTCGATGGCTTGTTCGTAGCTCTCGGCCCGCATCACGGCCACGACCGGCCCAAAGACCTCCTCGTTGGCGATCCGATGGCTGGGCGTGATGTCCTTAACGACCGTCGGAGGCGGGAAGTAGCCCCCCTCTGGGACGTCTGCTTGAGCAAGCAGAGTGCCCTCGGATTGGGCGAGGTCGATATAGCTCAGTGTACGTTCATAAGCCTCCTGATCCACCACCGGCCCGAGATCGAGAGCCGGCTGACAGGCCCCGCCGACCCGCAGGGCGGCCACGCCGTCTGCTAAGCGGGTACAGAACTCGTCGTAGGCCTTGCTGAGCACGACCACTCGGCTGCAGGCCGAGCATTTTTGACCAGCGAATCCAAAGGCCGATTGGAGCACTCCGGTCACCGCCTCGTCTAAGTCCGCATCATCATCTACCAAGATGGCGTTCTTGCCACCCATCTCGCAGATGACCCGCCGCACCTGCGATTGGCCCTCGCTGGTCTTTGCGGCCGTTTCGATGATGGAGAGACCCACGGCTTTCGAGCCGGTAAAGGCCACGATGCTTGTCCGGGGATCAGCCACTAGGCTCGCCCCCAAGGTCTCGCCACGACCCGGTAAAAAGTGGGCCACGCCGTTGGGGAGCCCTACTTCGAGGAGGAGGTCGAAGAAGAGCTTGGCGATAGCCGAACTCTGTTCAGCGGGTTTGATGAGGACGCTGTTGCCCATGACGAGGGCAGCGGTGCTCATGCCGCAGAGGATGGCCAAGGGGAAGTTCCAGGGGGCGATCACCACCGCGACGCCTCGTGCTCGGAAGGACAGCAGGTTGTCTTCTCCTGGCACATGGACTTGCAAGGCCTGGCCCCGTTGCAGTTTCAGTGCCTCACGGGCGTAATACTCGCAGAAGTCGATGGCCTCGGCCACGTCGGCATCGGCTTCCCAGGCTGGCTTACCCACTTCGACCATCATGCAGGCGGTCAGTTCGTGGCGCCGTGCCCGCATGGCGGCGGCCAGTCGCCGTAACATGGCGGCTCGGACTTCAACGCCCTTGGCTGCCCAAGCCGGCTGAGCTGCCTGCGCCGAGGTGAGGGCTCGGTCGCCTTGCTCGATACTGGCCCCAATCACGTCCGCCACCACTTGGTTGATCTGGCTCGGATTTTCCCGGCGCCATCGACACTCCCCTTCGTTGAGCCACTGCCCATCGATCCAGGGCTGAACGGTCAGCGGCAGGTGCTCGGTGAAGGCATCGGCCGCGTTGCGGAACGATTCATAGGTGCTGAAGTGATGAAAGTTGGCCACTGGTTCATTGGCAAAGGGGCCCGGCTCGTCCTCCGCTGCTTCTGGAGGCTCTCGAGTGTGACTCTTTTCCCGATCCGCCCGACCGCCTGCATCTTCAGGGGCAGCGAGCAGGGCCGCCGCGGACTGACCGGCCGCGGAAGCCACGAGCCAGCCTTCGTTGCTCGTATTCTCCAGCAGCCGGCGGACCAAATAGGACATGCCGGGGAGTAACTCGCCGACGGGGGTGTAGACCCGCAAGCGATAGCCTTGTTCTCGCACCGCCTCCATGAGCCCTTCGGCCATGCCGAAGAGCATTTGGAACTCGAGATCGCTCCGGGCTAAGCCTTTCGCTTCGCCGTAGGCCATCGCAGCCGCAATGGATCGAGCGTTGTGACTGGCGATGGCTGGCCGCAGAGCATCGGCGTGGTCGATCAAAAAGCGGGTCATCCGCTCGAAGTTCGCGTCGCTGTCCGCCTTGTGCGTATAGACCGGAATCGACCAGCCTTCTTGTTGCGCCTGGATCACCTCCTGGTCCCAGTACGCCCCCTTCACCAGTCGGACCGTAATCGGTGCGCCGCGGCCTTGAACCCAATCGAGCAACTGTTCCGCTTCTTTCTGAGCGTCGACCAGATAGGCCTGACTCACGATGCCGAGGTGGGGATAGTCGCCAAGTGTGGGCCCTGTGCAGATCTTCTCGAAAAGCCAGAGGGTCGCCTCCCGGTGGGCGTCATCCTCCATATCCACGTTCACGAAGGCCCCCAGTTCCCGGGCCCGCTGCAGAATGGGGACGAGGTTCGCTTCGGCCGTACGCATTAACCCCTTACGGTCCAGGCAATCGAAATGGGGGTCGAGGGCTGAGAGCTTGATGGAGATATTGACCGGGGGGACCGGGCCCCAACTGGCGGTTTCCAGGGCATCGCCGGGCCATTGGGCCGCATCCGCTGCCAGGGCATCGAGGACTTCCAGGTAGCGGTCTCGATAGACGCCGGCTTCAGCCATGCCCATGGTCTTTTCACCCAACAGGTCGACGGTGATGGCCAGTCCCCGCTGGCGCAAGGCCCGGAGTGTCGGCAAGCAATCGATGCCTGTTTCGCCGGCGATGAAGTTTCGAGCCATGGTTTTGACGTTGCGTTCCACTTGGTCCGCAAAGATGCCAGCGCCAATGCCACTACCGGCTACCTTTGCCCCCATGGTCATCCAGGTGGGCATGGGGGGGCCACCTTTGCGATTAAAGTACTCGTCGATATGACGGGCCACTTCATCCGCATCGCGCAGGGTTGGCAGCACATCGACAAATCGGAAGGCTTCTACCTTGAATGCTGGATCCGCCATGACGGATTCCACCAGTTTGCCTGTAAAACCGCCTTGGCCGAAGCCGCCACCTCCTCGACGAGCGGCGACTACAAGTGGTTCGCCAAGTTCAAGGATGCGGGCTTCGAGATCGCTCACTTGGGGGGCTCCATGACCGTCGTAGGTTGTCCTCGCACACGCGCGCAAGCGCCTGATAGCCTCCTACCAAACGAAGGGGATGAGCGCTTTTCGGTCGGTAGGATAATCGGGAAACTCGATCTTATACCAGCGGTGGTGACTCCGGGCTCTTGGAAGCAAGTTGGCCAGGGTCAAGGCGAAGAAGATCCAGGCCATGGGGATTCCCGTAAAAAGTGCGAAGCCGAGCCATTGCAGGATTTCGCCAAAATAGTTGGGTGCGCTGACCCACTGGAAGAACCCACCATAGGGAATTCGGTAGGTCGTCTCACCTGGCTGGCGGAGTCGATGGAGGATCAGATCCGACTGATGGTTAACGAGGGCTCCAGCCAAGACGAGTCCCAAGCCACTAAAGGCACTGGGAGTCCAGGGGCCGAAAGGCGTTGTCCACAGTACGGTCAGACCGAAGGCTAAGGCCGGTCCAATGCATGCGTTGACGGCAAAACCGAGGAAGCAGGTGAGCAGTGGCTTGGCTTTGTCGCCACCGCGCATTCGAAAGGGAAAGATGAAGGCTCGATAGAGGTAATGAGCAGCATAAATGCTGGCACCCACCCAGCCTGTTGCTGTGGCCAATTCCTGGTGCATTGCAAAGACGACCACAAAACCGAGAAAGGCGGGCGACTCCATCAGCACCCAGCCCCAGCGGGCGGGGACCGTTGGACCCCAGCCCTCCCTTTGGTGGCGACCGTAGGGCGCTGAGATGAAAAAAAGCACAGGGAATGTGATCGTTGCCATGGCGACAACCAAGAGGGCTGCCGCTGAATACAGCGGGTAGTTGGTCAGTGGCAGTAACTGCTCGATCACGACTGCTTTGAGCCACCTCGGCAAAGTGGAGACGGGGGGAGTTGCCCACCGGTTGCCTCGAACTCAGCGGGACTCATCAGGTCCATCGAAAGGGCGTGGATCCCATCGCGCATCTCGTCCCCCAGCGCAGCGTAGATGAGCCGGTGTCGAGCCACTAGGCCCTGGCCTTCGAAGGCGGCACTCACCAAGGTGACACGCCAATGGGTCTCACTGTTTGCCGGCACCGAATGTTGGTGACTCTCGTTGATCAACTCCAGGTGGTAGGGGCTCAGTTGTTCGATGAGTTTGGTTTCGATCCGCGTTCTTAGACGCATATCCCCTCCTGTTTGGCCCGTTGACGGCTCTCGACTGCGGTGTTCTCTTCCCCCGGCGATCAGGAGAGAATCAAGATGTATGACGTGAAGCAACGTCTCGTCGAAGGGGCCCATGTCTCTGGCATGGAGGGCTACGAAGCGCGTTATCAGCGCTGTGCGGCCGACCCCGACCGCTACTGGTTGGAGGAAGCGAAACAACGACTGGCGTGGTTCGTGGAGCCAGAACAGGCCCTTCAGGGGGGCTACGAGCACCTCGACTTTACTTGGTTTGCCGGCGGCCAACTCAACGCCAGTTACCAGTGTCTAGACCGGCACCTGGCCACCCGTGGGGACAAAACGGCGATCATTTGGGCTGCCGATGAAGCCGGCGTTTACGAGCATATTAGCTATGCCGACTTAAATCGCCGGGTCGGTCAAATGGCGAACCTACTGCGCAGCCAAGGGGTGCAAAAAGGCGACCGAGTCTGTCTTTATCTGCCCATGATTCCCGACCTGGCCGTGGTCATGCTGGCCTGCGCTCGGATCGGCGCCATTCACTCCATCGTCTTCGCCGGTTTTTCGGCCAGTGCCCTTCGGGATCGCATCCTTGATGCGGAATGCAAGGTGGTGCTGACGGCTGATCAGGGCCTACGGGGTGGCAAGACGATTCCCCTCAAAGCCACCACCGACGAAGCCGTGGCTCAGTGCCCTTGTGTGGAGACCGTCCTGGTGGCGAAGCGAACCGGCGCTGATGTGTCCATGAAGGCGGGCCGAGATCACTGGCTAGCGCCCTTGCTTGATGCCCAACGGCCCCATTGCCCGCCGGTTTGGATGGATGCGGAGGACCCGCTGTTCATTCTCTACACCTCTGGCTCCACCGGGAAGCCGAAAGGCGTCCAGCACAGCACTGGCGGCTACATGCTCTATGCCAGCTACACCCACGAGCTGGTCTTCGATATTCATGAGGATGACGTGTATTTCTGTGCCGCGGACATCGGCTGGATCACCGGCCACAGTTACATCGTCTACGGGCCCTTGGCCAACGGTGCGACCACGGTCATGTTCGAGTCCACCCCCCTCTATCCCGATGCCAGCCGATATTGGCGAGTGGTGGAAGATTTAGGGGTGAGCGTATTTTACACGGCGCCCACGGCCATCCGAGCCATCGCAAGGGAAGGTGATGGGCCGGTACAAGCCCACGATCGGAGCAGTCTGCGGATTCTTGGCACCGTCGGCGAGCCCATCAACCCCGAAGTATGGGAATGGTACCACGATGTGGTCGGGGCCGGCCGCTGTGCCATCGTCGATACCTGGTGGCAGACCGAGACCGGCGGCATCATGATCACGCCCATCCCGGGCGCGGTCCCGCA
>PBND01000050.1 GCA_002722845.1 Myxococcales bacterium
CCATGATCTCTTCGATCTCAGCCATCAGATCGAGAGGGTCCTGACCCTCTCGATCCAGTTTGTTGATGAAGGTCATGATGGGGGTGGTCCGCATCCGACAGACTTCAAGGAGTTTGATGGTTTGGCTTTGCACGCCCCGGGCCGCATCGATCATCATCAGGGCCGAGTCGACGGCCGTGAGCGTACGATAGGTGTCTTCCGAAAAATCTTGGTGGCCTGGCGTATCGAGGAGATTGACCACGTAGTCTGAGAAGGGAAACTGCATCACGGAGGTGGTCACGGAGATGCCACGCTCCTGTTCCAGTTTCATCCAGTCACTGGTGGCATGGCGGTCCGCTTTACGGGCTCGCACCGTTCCCGCCAGTTGGATGGCCCCCCCAAAAAGGAGGAGCTTTTCGGTCATCGTGGTCTTCCCAGCGTCTGGGTGGCTGATGATGGCGAAAGTACGCCGTCGTTCCACCTCCTCATCGATATCCACGGGCCGACCTCCTGGCTCGGCCGCTAGCACGGCAGGGGCGGTCGCTCAAACCTTCCGGTGTGCCCGGCCTTAGGGTAAGGGGCTGCACCGCAGGAGGGGAGCGATGCGAATCTGGCTTCTACTTGGTTTGTGTGTATCCACAGCGAGCTTCGCTGGGGCGGAACCGGCCCCCGACGAGGTTGCCGATGGGGAAGCCTCCGATGTGACGGTCGTCGTGACGGGAACCCGGGAAGAGCAGCGCATGATCGAGATGCCCCGGGCCGTTGAGACCACCGACAGGGAGACGATTGAGAAGCGGGGCACGATGGACGCAGCCGAAGCCCTGGCCACCTTGCCTGGCGTGAGTATTCAGGAGTTGAACCCAGGGGGGGCAGCCCCGGTCCTTCGTGGCCTGACCGGTCCTGATCTTTTGATCCTTGTGGATGGGATGGACTTTTCAAACCCCCTGACTCGGCCTGGCCCAGACAACCGTATCGGTACGATCGGGCTGTTCTCCGTGGAGCGGCTCGAGGTCATCAGGGGAGGCTCTAGTGTACTCTCTGGGGCCGGCGGGATGGGGGGTGTCGTCAATGTCCTCACCCGAGATCTGGAACAAGCGGACGACAAGTGGTGGCGTTGGCGCGAGTTCTTCGGCTTCCATGGCGAGAATCGCTATAATTTCACCACCCTGCTGAAATATAAAAAGCCGAACAAGAGGCTCAGTTATCTCCTGGCGGTCCAGCGGGATAAGTTTCGCAGCCGCAACATCGGCGGTCTCTTTGCGGGGGCAACCGACCACTGGCGACCGCTTTCCGACCGCGGTCAGTGGGACGGGCTGTTCAAAGCTCGATATGAAGGTCAGAACTTCGACCTCGTCGGCGGCTACCTCGGCATGCAGGTCAAAGGCGGTGGGCGTCTCGACCAGTTACCCCGAGGGCGGGTGAGCCGGCAGCATCAAAATGATCAGTTCGCCTGGCTCAAATACAAAGGGAAGGCTGGGCGACTCCTTGCCCACCGAACATTCCATCTCGCTTGGCGGGATGCGCAAGAGGAGCGAGTCGAACAGCTCTGTGACGGGCATGATCAAGGTCTGGTCGTGAACGAGCGACGGTGCTGGAACCGCTTGATGCCGGAAGAGGACCAGGATCCCAACACGGGGGCGGTCCCGATCCCGATTTTAGGGACCCGAGAGCAGCGCCTGCGGAGCCAGGGGTGGCAGCTGGGCATGACCGGTCGTTTTCGAGACTGGGGTCGGCTGCGGAGTCGAGTCGGCCTTTTGGTGAAGTCGGATACGATCACCGAGGTTGAGGGCTCCGATGAGGGGCGGGCCCGTTCCGCCTTGCCCCTGGGGGCCACCCACGGGCGGGCGACCGCTTTTCTACACGGTCGCTACACACTCTCATCTTGGGGTCAGGATAGCCCCTTTCCTCGCAGCCTAAAGCTCCAAGGGGGACTGCGCGGGGTGAACGCCTTTACAGAGGTCGTTGAGAGCGACCACAGCGCTGGCGCCGACCGGCGAACCGACCCCGGGCTCGTGGGCGAGTTTCAGATCGTCTTTAACCGCCAGGGGCGAGGAGCGACCTGGCTTGGTTGGAGTCAAGGCTTCCGCGCACCCAACCTCTCCGAGCGGTATTTTACAGGCAGTGACGGTGAACTGGACTGGCAAATGAATGAGGGCTTGCAGAGTCAGACCTCCAACACTTTTGAGTTGGGAAGCCGCCGAAAGAGCCGGCGTTGGACCTACAGTTGGAGCCTTTATCATAGCCAGGTGGCTGGTCTTCTCGACCCCGTCGAGGTTGCGACTTCAAGCTTTCAACTCATCAATGCGCCCGCGGCTCGATTCACCGGTTTCGACATGAGTTTATTGCTCAAGGCGAAGACTTATCATCATCTTCACCAGGTCAGTTGGACCCATGGCACGGTCGACCGGGCTCCCAGCGGCGAGACGGTAGCCAGCTTGTACCTGCCGCCGATTCACGGGCGACACTTGCTTCACCTTGGCGCAGGTCGTGCAGCCCATGGGGTCCAAGTCTATGCCGATTGGGCCTTGCCCCAAAACGACCTACACCCGGCCGATGAGGCGCAGGTTCGTTACTGCGGTGGAACCGATGCCACAGCCTGTACCGGTGCCGAGGCCTGGTGGACCTTGGGAGCCCGGTGGTTTTGGAAATACTCGAAACGGGCCCAGGGGGGACTGCGGGTGGACAACCTGCTCGATCGTCGCTTCCGGCGTCATGGTTCGGGGGTGCATGCGGCCGGCTTTAACCTTCGTTCCGAGGTGGAAGTCGAGTTCTAGCTCAGCGGATCTTCCATCGGCGGGGGCCCCGGACTCGAGACATCTCCCAGTTCAGTGGCCAGAAGTTGTCGGCGCAGTTGATGAAGCCATAAGTCTGGGGGTGCATCACTGGGACAGGGCTGCCATCCCGTTTACAGTATCGATGACGTTGCCCCAGCGCATGGCCCACCTCGTGGTTGATCAGATAGGTCCGATAGCCTTGGAGGTCGCCGGGAAAAGCGGCGGCATTTTCCCGCCAACGGGCCACATTCAAGGCCACCGTCCCCTGTTTGTGGCAACTGACGTAGCCATTGGTGTTGAGGGGCCGGCAGAGCCTGTCCACCGTCGCGGGGGTGGCCAGAATAATCCGGATCCGGGCCTTCTTCTTGCGCCAGAACGTGACTTTGCCACTGGATTGCCAGCCCCGCTCGTCGAGTAGAATGTGCTCGACTTCCTGGGCGAACTTCTCAATGGGATAGCCGGTGCTTTTCTCAACCATCACCTTGTAAGTGGTCAGTTTTCCTTGGGGCTTTGTCGGTTTCGACTGGGCCGAGGCCGTATGATAGCGGGGCCGCATGCGGAGCTCTTTGCGCTTCCGGCGAATGCGTGCGCCATGAACCGGCGTTTGGGGCGGTGTCATCAAAACAGTTGGAGCAGCGACGGTGACGGGACCGCCAAGAAGACTTAAACTAGTGGTCAGAATCTGGAGCATGGCCTTCCTGTATGGCTATAACCGATTCAGCGAGGTGATTCACACCCGTTTTCGGCCCATTTTTTCTAGGAGTTGAGCGATGACTTATTCCGACGACCTCGACGAACCTGAAAGCGAGTCTTTACCCAGGGGCGTTTTGAAGAAGGGGCTCGACACCTTGCTCGGCGTCGAACCCAGCGCGATCCGCGAGGCGGTGAGCGATATGATGCCCCGGGAGGCCGCGGCCAGGCTGGCGCAAGGGACGGAGCGAACCAAAAAAGAGGTCGTTCGAATCATTGCCGGTGAAGTGAAGGGCTTCTTGGAACAAGTGGACCTCCAGTCGATCATCGCCAAGGTGCTGCAAGACCACGAAATGGAAGTTCATGTTCGTTTTCGCCCGAAATCCCCAGAAGCAGATGAGCCGGAGGAAGGGGACGAAGATGAGGCATCCGGGACCGAGGCAGGCGAGGACGAGACAGAAGATTCCGTCTAAGCCGAAACCCATCCTCGAAGTGCGGTGAACCAGGAGCGACGGGGTCCGCGCCAGCGAAGGTGCCTCTCGTTTCGGGGAACGGAACCGTTTGCCGCCTTTTCCCGACGGGGTTTTACGGTAAGCACTCGCCTTGATTCTCAAGGGCTAGCCACTGCTCGATCAGTCCAAGTGCATCGGCGCTTAAAGGCGGACCACCTCGAGGCATTTGATGACCGCAAAGGTCACCGCATGGGCCTTGCCCGCTGCCGACACAGCGGTCGTCCGCACCACATTCACCCCCCTCCGGGCTACAAACCACCAACTCGTCGGCCGCTTCACAGAACCCCTCACAGCGGTCACCCTCCGGGCACTGACCATCATTTTGGCAGGAGATTTCTGGCTGATCTCGGCAGCGAAACCAATCGTCGCGGTTGACGAGCACATCGCCCTGGGTTCCGGCGAGTTTGGCGAGCAGATAGTTGTCGGGAGCGAGGAGGCGCAGTCCTTGTCGCGTGCGGTGACTGCGCAAGCTCTCGTAGAGTCGAGCGGCCGTGTTTCGTTCGATGGTGAGTCCACCGCTGGCGCCATGGCAACCGCCACAGCGGTCGAGGATACCCAACTCGTGCAGGCTACAAATCGTACTGCCCTCGGGGACGCATGCGGGCGAACAGCCGTCATCTGCTTGGTTGTTGCCGTCGTCACATAGTTCGCCGTCGTCGATGACCTCGTCGCCGCAAGATGCCGCCAAGCAATTGGTGCGACAGGCATCTGGCCGGTCGTCGTTGTTTCGCCGGCCATCATCACAGGCTTCATAGCCCTCATCATCCGGCTCGAGACCCCGCCGCAAAAATCCATCGCCGCACCGGGCTAGCTGACAGGTTCCGGTACACCCGTCCCCATTATCGTCATTGCCATCATCACAGTCTTCTCTGCCGGCGCGCACGAAGCCATCGCCACAGTCGGCAAACACGCAGCCTTCAACGCAGCCATCCGTGTTGTCGTCGTTTCCATCGTCGCATCGTTCCTCGCCCCGCTGACGAAAGCCATCGCCGCAATAGGCCTCCTGGCAGGTCCCCGGACAGGCATCTCGATCATCATCGTTGCCATCATCGCAGGTCTCCCCCTCATCGATGACGCCATTGCCACAAAGGGGCCCACCATCCGCAGCGGGAGGCGAACCCACATCGATGACGATACCGCCGTCACTGGGCATCCCACCGTCCGCGGTCGGTCCACTGTCCTGTTCGGCATCTTCACCCCCATCCACAGCGAAGCCCGTGTCGGTGACTGGGATCTGGCCCCCATCCGCCGGGGGATGGTTTCCCGTATCACTGGTCGGTTGGGCGGCGTCCATACTGGCGATCTCGCCCGCGTCGGCTGAAGGGGTGGCCGGATCGCTTGGACAGGCGAGCAGCCCCAGGGAAGTCCAGATGAGAAAGAGGCGCCCCATGCTGCCGTCTCCAATGCCCGGACAGCCTAGCTAGGACTTTAGAGTGCGTAAAGCCGGGGCGGTACTTGACCGTAGCCCCCTTGAACTGCAGGCCTGCGCCCATGACCATCCTTGTCACCGGTGCCACCGGCTTTGTCGGAACCCGTCTTTGCGCAGAGCTCAGGCATATCGGCAGGCCGCCCCGAGCGCTCGTTCGGAAAGAGAGCGTGACACGGGACTTGGAGGCGGCTGGCCACAGGATCTCGGTCGCCGACTGGGAGACCGGGGCCGGTCTTGAGGCTGCGATGGAGGGTGCTGAAGCGGTGGTGCATTGCGCCGGCGGCGGTCGCGTGCGCCGACGGAGGGACTACTGGCAGCAGAATACGGTGACGACGAGGCGTCTCCTTGAGGCGATCGCCTCACCGGCCTCGACTGTGAAGCGTCTCGTGCTTCTGTCCTCCTTAGCGGCTCGGGAACCCGTTTCACGCTATGGCGAGAGCAAGAAAGCGGCGGAACAGTTGACCCGAGATGGCTCGGTGCCCACCGCGATTCTGCGTCCCCCGGGGATTTATGGCGCTGGCGATGACCGCCTCCTCCCACTCTTTCGCAGTGTGAAGCGAGGCTGGGCCATGGTGCCTCACCAGCACCTTCTTGTTCCCTGGCTTCATGTGGACGATTGCGTTCGGGCCATCATCGCTTGCCTCGATAGCGATCTCCCCTCCGGGACGGTCTTGGAGGTCGATGACGGCCAGCCCCGCGCACTTGGCGACATCCTCAACTTGATCGCTGGGCTGATGGACCGCCGGCCGCCTCGGGTGGTTCAGCTTCCTGCCCCGGCCCTTTATTCGGCCGGAGCGATTGCAGAGCTTGGTGCCCTCCTGCGGGGACAATCGACCCTCTTTAATCGGGATAAAGCGCGGGAGTTACTCCGGAAGGACCTCGCCATGGATGCTTCTTTGGCCCGGCGCGTTCTGGGCTGGGCGCCGCAGGTGGCGCTCGAGGTGGGCTTGGCCGAGACCTATGACTGGCTTTCAACCCAAGGGCGACTTGGCTAGGCCACCTTGCCCGTACTGCCGCATGCAGCCATCGATCGTAGGTAGCGAGCGACTTCAACCATGCCTTCGACGCCCGTGGCATCGGCCAGAGCACTGGAGTAGTTGGTGGTACCATTGATGTCGTAGGTGTAGCGGCGTCCCCGAGCATCGGTCACGAATTCGATGCCTGCGACCTCGATCCCTTCCACGGCACAGAGTCGTAGGTAACTTTGGACTAACGGGTCGTCTTCGCTCAGGTCAGCGACCGAGAACTTGGGTCCTTGATCAAGTTCAGCGGGGCAGTTGCCGAAGTCCGATCGGGGCACCTGGCAGGCATCACTGGGGCACAGTTCGAAGCCATCGTTGGTTGAGCTGTGCATGGCATAGAGGAACTTCCCACCGACGATCTCCACCCGCGTGATCCGGTCGTGTTTGGGTTCGATGTAGCTTTGCAGAATGATCTTTCCGTCAGGGCCGAGATCAAAGTCTGGATCCTTCAGGTCGTATTCCAGTTGGTCCACGCTGTAATAGAGTTTGATGCCCAGGCCTTTGCCACCCTGGTTGTGTTTGGTGATAAACGGACCTTCAATACGACGAGCAGCTTCGAGAATCTGTTGGTTGCCCACCGCAAGCAGCGTGCGGGGCGAAAGAATGCCGTGTTTTGACAGGGCGATCTCTTGGCGAAGCTTACTCATCTCCAGTTCGAAGGCGTTGAGGCCATTGATGACCCGGCGCCCATGGGCCTGCAGCCAGGCCAGGAGTTCACGAGTCAGGGGGACACTGAAGTCGTGACCCCGGGTATGGGAGGAGGGGCTGATTCGGTTCAACCACAGGCCTTGGGGCGGGGGGGCAGCCGGATCGAGAAGTCCTGAGTCGATGGGCACGAGATTGACTGGGAAGCCCTCGGATTCCAGTGCCTCGGTCAGGGGCGGAAGCCAGGCTGGGTTTTCATAAATGATGTGAACGGTGGGGAGGCTGCTCATGGTGTATTCCTTGTTGGGTTCAAGCCGTGGCAGGCACCGGAGCGTATGAGAACAGATCCAGCGCCCGAACGACCCGCTGGGTTCGCTGTCCTCAAGTGTTGATTGTGTGGATTAAGAGAGGATCAGCTCGCCTGCGGGGCGGTGGAACAACAACAACAACAGGCGCAGTTGCCGGCGGTCATTTGGATGTTCACGGTGCTGATCATGACTGGAGGCTAGCGGCGCTTCGGTTGGGCCGCAAGTGACTTTCTTCCGACTCGGGCAACTGCCGGAGTTTTGCGGCGTCGCAGGAGCATGGCGAGGAGAAAGAGCAGGCCGATCTCCCGAGCCGGCGCATTCTGACAGCCACATCCGCTTTCTGGTGGGAGCCCAGCACCGGCATCGGTGCTGATACCTCCATCGGCAGCAGGCGGTTCAGAGGGACCCGCATCAGAGCCTGTCGGGGGCTCTGGGGGCGATTCTGGGGGGGGCGGTGCGGGGGCACAGCCCGCATCCCCGGCCTGGACCAAATGCAGAGCGATGTCATCGACGTAGGCATCGTTGTCGCTGCCTGCGTGTCGGGTGCCTTGCAGTCGTACACGGATCGATCTGGTCATGGCCGGGATGGGCGTCGTCAGGCCCATACGCTGCCAGCCCCGGGCCCGACGTGTGAGGGCATTGCTGGTACTCAGCAAGGTGCCATCGCCGGCAAGAAACTGCAGGTCCACCCGCACCTCGTCGTTGCCATTAAAGTCGCTCAGCCAGGCGCTCAGGCGGGCGTGAAGGTCACCGGCATACACCGCATCTGACCGATCGCTGAGGTCGACATCTTGATAAGCTTCCGCTTCATCGGCTGCATCGCACACACCGCCGACGGCAAAGTAGCGCTCGCCGCTGTGGGGTTCGATCCCATCACACTCACCATCGGTGACCGATTCAAAGTAACCTGCAACGACAGTCCAGCCCTCGGTTCCCCCTTCGGCATCGCCGTTGACGACCAGGTTCGGGCCCCCAGGGGCCGCGGTGGTCGTGAAGGTAACGGGCTCTGACCAAGCACTCCAGGCCAGACCTTCATCCCGATAGCGTAGCCGCCAGCAGTAGTTCGTGTTCTCATCCAGTCCTTCGAAGACCTCGTCTTCCAGCAAGTCGTTCGCTTGGTCGTCGGTCTCGAAGTAGAGATTCATGCTTTGTTTCCAGGATTCGAAGGCCGGGGGGTCGAAGTCGTCACAGGCTTTGGCGATCTGCCAATGGGTGGAGCCGTGGCCATCACCGTCTGGATCCCGGTAGGGACTGCCCTGCAGGGTTAAGCAATCGGGACGTACCGCTTCGGAATGGGCCCACGCTGTGGGTTGTTGCGGGGCTTCGTTGTGGCGCCGGATCGTCAGTCGGTCGGTCTCCTCGTTGTCCCGGATCGCCCCCGGTCGCCCCCGGCTGTAGCGGCGCAGGGTGAAGGCCGCTTCATCGCCGGCGATGATGTCGGCCACCACAAACCCGTAATCGGCCGTCGTCATGACGAACTCGGGGTAGTCCTGTTGGGCGTACTCGCCCCAGCCATCGATCTTTCCGCCGGCCGTGGCCACGTTCATCATGGTGTGGTTGTGATCCCGGGACTGGCCGCGCGAATAGCCGTGGGTGTGGCCAAAGAAATGAACGCTCGGCTTGTCGCATTCGGTGGAGAAGGTCTCGAGGCGCTCGATGACCTCACCGGTAAAGGAGGTGTTTCCGGCGATCCAGAGTTCGCTCTCAAAGGGGTGATGCAATTGAGCAAAGACAAAGTCGGTCAGCGGGTCTTCACAGGTTTCAGCCAGCAACTCGGTGAGCCAGTCTAACTGCTGCTGGGTTCGATAACCGTTGTTGGAGTCGAGTCCGATGATGCGCACATTGCTCCGGTCGATCCACCACCAGTGCTCTTCCAGGCCAAAAGACCCGTTCTCTGGCAGATGGAAGTAACTGAAGAAACGGGGACTATCTCGTTCGTGGTTACCGGGGACGGGGTAGAGCGGCACTTCGGCGAAAAGCTCGGCGGCCGGGGCAAAGAAGGTCTCCCGCCACTCGTCGATTCGCTGGCCATTGTCGACGAGATCACCGGCGATCATGACCAGGTCCACGTGGTCGCTGAGCTCAGCGCCGTGCTGGGCTCGAATATGGCTGATGACGCCCTCGTTCACCACCTCCCGAAACATCTGGGGCTGACGGGAGTCCCGCTGCATGTCGCTCATGGCGACGAGGCGGGTGGCTGCTTCGTCGGGACGCTCTGAAGGGGTCCGAAAGCGATGGATCTCGCTGACCGCCGCTTCCGTTCGAACTCGATAGTGATAGCTCTGGTTTGCTTCCAGGCCACTGATTTCGACCGTGTGGATGCGGGCGCTCCCGGCACTGAGTCCGGCTTCACCGGAGCTCGTTTGGCCCAAGGCTTCGGTGGGGCCCCATTCAACGATGCTCTCTGCGCCGTGACTGGTCTCCCACATGATGACCGCCGATGTGGGGTGGATATCTTGGAGGTAGGGTTGGACATGGAATTCCTGGGCCTGGGCGGGCAGTGCCAGCAGGCAACTTAACCCCAAGAAGACGGCAGCTTCGCGTCGGTGCATCATAGCTCCAAGCCGGCCATTTCCTCGGCTAAACCGAAGCCAGCATCGAGGACCTGAAGGCGCTCGGCACTGTCGGGCCGGGCCGCCGGGTTGCTGTGGTTAAGGTGGGTGAAGTGAATCTTTTGGCGCAGTTCAGCCGGCAGGGACTGAAACCGAGCCATGCTGTCGGTGAGAAAGGGGTGAGGGATCGAGGCCATGCGCCCGCCGGGGAGCTCCGTGGCGTCGAAGAAGGTTCCATCGACCCAGGCCAAATCGAGGTTGGGCAGGAGGTCGGGGAGGGAGCGGTCCCAAGCGGCCCAATCGTCGATGTCGGGCAGGTGGAGGACCGATCGGTCTGGCCCCTGAATCATAAAGGCCACGGTTTCGGAGATCTCGTCTCGGTGGGGGACCACGAGGGGCGTGATCTCCAGGCCGTCGGCCAGGGGGACGGCTTCATCAGCCCGAAGGTGGTGAAGCCTGATATGGTCCTGGTCCACCAGTTGTTTCCAGGGCTCGTGATGGGCGAGAAACTGGGCCATGCGGGGCATGGCGTAAACCGGCAACGAGCGGGTGCCCATCACTTCCCTGCCCAGGTGGATGAGGCCCGTGTAATGGCCGATATGCGCGTGGGTGAGAAAAACCCCGCTCAGTCCCCAGGCTGGGTCACTGATTTGATTCAGGCGGTCCAGTTGGCGGGGGAATTCTGGTGTGCAGTCCAGCAGCCATCGCTGTTGGCTACGGGGATCCACCAGCCCGAGGCAGGCGGGCAGCCGAACCTGGCTCGGTTCGCGCCGGGCCGATTCGCAGCAGTCTTTTTGGCAACCTGCGTGGGGAATGCCCCCATCTTGTGCGGTCCCAAGAACCACAGCAAACGGCGAGGTTTCGACTTCGGTCACGGCAGCAGACCCTTTCTCGATGGAGCACTGTAGGGCGCTTCGCAGGCCCTGTCACCAGGCCCCTCGACAGGGGGGCTAAGGCAGTGCACTGTCGTCTGTATGATCATGCCCGTCCCCCCCCAGATTGAAGAAGGTCTCGCCGAGCCTTTGCTCAAGGCCAACCGGCTTGTGGTGGCCCAGCAGCGTCCCCGGGGCCGTAAACGGCGCCTTTTCGTGTTGCTCGTTCTCGGCCTCCTGATCGGCTGGTCCATCACCATCACGGTCGAAGCCACCAGCGTCACCAGCTTTTGGCTCCAGATTGCCGCCGTCGTGCTGGTGATTCTTGCGGCCGTCGATGAACTGCGGCGGGTGCTTGCGCCCGGCGATCCGGCTCAGGTGGGTACGGAGTTGGTCTTTTTCCACAGCGATGGGCGGGAAGAGCCGCTCACCAACTATCTTCACCTCGAGCTCTTCGTGCTCAGCAAGGATGATATTTTTCTGCCGAGTCTGCGGCAGCAATGCGTCCTTGTGCTGCGGCACCAAGAGGACCGCCACCTCGACTTGGAGGTGGGAATTGTCACCGGTCGTGGGGCCGGTGAGCACTACGCTCAAGAAATCGCTGAGCGCCTCAAAAAGCCCCTCGAAGGGGTCTATGTACCAGCTTGAACGACCGGTGGCTTAGGATGCTGCGGCAACCTTTGGGCTCCGCTGTCGCTCGGGCTTGATGAAGATTTCCGTTATTCGGGCTTTAGTTTCGCCATATCGGAATCGACCTTGTCCAGCACAGTGGGCTCGAGGTCGCCGGCTCGTCCCGCATTAAAAGCGGTGATGCCCCTTTCCTCGTCGGTACCGGGGATGGTGTTGTCCAAGACAAGTGCCGCGAAGGCACCCACCGCCATGCCCGTTTGGCCTAGGGTGTTTAGGATGCTGGCGAGCAACGTGGAGAGGTCTGTGATGATGGCATCGAGGTGGCAACGGAGGGAGTAACCACAGGCTGCGACCTCGGCCGCTGCCGGATCCTGATTCAAGACGATGGGGTTCGCGGCAAAGTACTCGGGCACGCTCAGTCCCATAAAGATGGCAAAGCCGATGATGAAGAGGTTGCGGCTGGAGTTGAGGTCAACGAACTGGAGGTTCGAGAGCCCAACGGAAGCGATCATGCCGAACATGGCACAGTACATGCCCCCAACAATGGGTTGGGGGATGGTGGTAAAAAGGGCACCGAACTTCGCCACCAGCCCCAAGACGATCATGATCATAGCGCCTGCTTGGACAACCCGCCGAGCGCCGACTCGGGTCAGGCCGATGGCGCCGATATTTTCGGAGTAACTGGTGGTGCCATTACCCGTGCCCATGATGCCCGCAATGAGGCTGCCGATGCCTTCGAACATGATGCCTCGGTTGACGGTTTTGGCGTCTGGCGTGGGGGCGCCTGCAAGTCGTGCGCAAGCATAGTAATCGCCAATACTCTCAACCATGGAGGCGATGTAGCCAGCGATCATCCCGACGATGGCGGCAGCCCCAAAGACCGGCATTCCCCATTGAAAGGGGTAGGGGACACGGATCCACGGAGCGCTATGCAGGTTGGCGAGGCTCGTGTGGGCAGGGTGGGCTGCGGTGACGACTTCGCCGGCGTCATTGAGGACGGCACCGGGGAAATAACCCAGGTAGGTGCATACGGCTGCCACTGCCCAGGCCCCGACGATGGCCAGAAGGATGGGATAGAGTTCGAAGGCTCGATGCTTCTTCCTCAGATACTGGCTGAACAGGATGATCAAGAAGATGGTCAAGCCACCAATGGGCCAATGGCTACCGGCCACCGGGGCACCAAACTTAAAGAGCGCCAAGCCGATGAGCGCGATGGTGGGTGCGATCACAATCGGGCCAATGAAGCGAAGCATCTTGCCCACCAGACCGGTTGCGCCAACGATGATCTCCATGATTGCACCAACGATGATCGCACCTTGCACGTGCTGCATGCGGACCTCGAAGCCAGCCTCTGCAACGCCCGCCATGCCACAAATAGCGAAGGTGGGTGCGAGGAAGGAGAAGGTGCCGCCTTGGATGATAGGCAGACGGTTGCCCCAGGTCGTTTGTAGGAGCGTGGTGATGCCGCTAACAAAGAACATGGTGGCGATCAGGGCGCCCAGTTGGGCCGGATCCTTATCGATGCCTAAGGGCTTGCTGAGCAGCAGAGGAATCGCCACCGTGGAGCCAAACATCGTCAAGTAATGCTGAAAGCCCAGGGCGAGGGTCTCACCGGTCGGCGGGCGATCATCGATACCGTAGATCAGGTCGTTTTCATTTTCGGACATGGCTGTATTTTTCCGTTCGATGCTTTCGGCAGGCCCCGCTACCATAAATCCGAAGACTTCCTAAGTGGAGGTTTTGGCAGTAAAGAATGCTGCCGAAAGTTAAAAAGGAGTCATCCATGGCACGCAATGTCCGAGTGGGCCTCATCCAGGCCGCCAATGTGATTAATGATGAGTCTGTCCCCGTCGCAGAGATTCAGGAAGCGATGTTTCAAGCCCACCTCCCCTTGATCGAAGAGGCCGGTGAGGCGGGGGTTCAAATCCTGGGCCTGCAGGAAATTTTTAACGGCCCCTACTTTTGTCCGGGTCAGGACAAGCGCTGGTACGACGCTGCGGAGCCGGCCGATGGCCCGACCGTGGAACGCCTCCGGCCTTACTGCCAAAAGTACGACATGGCGATGGTGGTACCCATTTATGAGCGGGCGATGGCCGGTGTGTATTACAACTCGGCCGTGGTCCTTGATGCCGATGGTTCCACCGTTGGCCTCTACCGGAAGAACCACATCCCCCAGACCAGCGGCTTTTGGGAGAAGTACTTCTTCAAGCCGGGGAACCTCGGTTACCCCGTCTTCCAAACCAAGTACGGTAAAGTGGGCGTCTACATTTGTTACGATCGCCACTTTCCCGAAGGAGCCCGGCTTTTGGGACTTAATGGCGCCGAGGTGGTCTTCAACCCTTCGGCGACTGTGGCCGGTCTAAGCCAGTATCTCTGGGAACTCGAGCAGCCGGCGCACGCGGTCGCCAACGGCTACTTTATGGCGGCCAGTAACCGGGTCGGCACCGAGGCGCCTTGGAACATCGGTAAGTTCTACGGCACCTCCTACATCTGCAATCCCCGGGGCGAGTTTCTAGCCAAAGCCGGCGAGGACAACGATGAGGTGGTCTACGCCGACTGTGACTTTGATATGATCGAGGAAGTTCGCAAGGTCTGGCAGTTCTACCGGGATCGGCGCCCGGACACCTATGACGACATGGTTCGGCAGTTGCCCTGATGACCAGCAGCCAGGACGTTCGCGACAAGCATGAGCGCCACATGTTCCCCGCAGTGGGGAACTACTATGAAGAGCCGGTGGTGCTCACCGAAGGCAAGGGCAGCCGGATCAAGGATCTCGATGGCCGCGAGTACCTTGATTTCTTTGGTGGTATTCTGACCGTCAGTGTAGGGCACGCCAATGAGCGGGTGACTGACGCTGTCGTGAAGCAGGCACAGAGGATTAGCCACGTCAGTGCTTTGTATCCGACGGTGCCGATGGTGGACTTGGCCGAACGGCTGGCCAACAGCACGCCGGGACAACTTCAAAAATGTTTCTTCACAGCCAGCGGAACCGAAGCTGATGAAACAGCGGTCATGATGGCCCAGGTGTTCACCGGCAACATGGAGGTGGTGGCATTACGCCACGGTTATTCAGGGCGCAGTATGTTGGCGCAGAGTCTGACGGCCCACAGCACCTGGCGAGCGCTTCCGACACAGATTGCGTCCATTAAGCATGCTCATCCTGGTTATTGTTATCGCTGCCCGTTCGGGGAAAGCAGTGAGTCCTGTGGGATGCGCTGTGCGAAGGATATCGAGGATCTCATCCAGACGACGACCACTGGGCGCATCGCGGGGATGCTGGCGGAACCGATCCAGGGGGTGGGGGGATTCATTACCCCGCCCAAGAAATACTTCCAGATCGCTGCTGAAATCATTCGCAAGTATGGCGGGGTTTTCATCAGTGACGAGGTTCAGACCGGCTTTGGTCGGACGGGGAAGATGTGGGGGATCGAGCAGTATGGTGTCGAACCGGACATGATGACGATGGCAAAGGGGATTGCGAATGGCTTTCCCTTGGGCGCGGTTATCGCCACGCCAGCGATTGCCGATTCCCTGGAGAAGCCCAGCATCTCGACCTTTGGGGGTAATCCGGTGAGCAGTGCGGCGGCGAATGCTGTTCTTGATGAAATCGAGCAGGAGAACTTGGTGGAAAATTGCCGGGTTCAGGGCCAGCGTTTGCGAGCCGGCTTAAAAGAGATCCAGGGGAAACATCCTCAGATAGTCGGTGAAGTGCGCGGCATGGGCTTGATGCAGGCCCTTGAATTGGTCGTGGATGAAACCCGCAAAGATCGGACCCCAAACCCGGCGGCAAAGGCAGCGCTGTTTGAGGAAACGAAGAAGCGAGGATTGCTGATTGGTGCCGGTGGCCTCTACGGTAATGTCATTCGAATCTCGCCCATGTTGAATGTGACCGCTGATGAGGTGGATGAAGCCCTCGCTGGCTTGTCTGAAAGTTTCGACGCCATCGACCCGCGGTGAATTGCCAGGCTGGGTTTTCGCTCTTCGGCGATCATGATAGCCCCAAGACCTGAATTGAGGAGTTGGCCATGGCCGATTTGAGTACGACCGTAAACGGGATGAAGTTCCCGAACCCCTTTGTTTTGGGCAGCGGGCCACCTGGCACGAACGCTCGAGTGATGAATCGGAGCTTTGCGTTGGGCTGGGGAGGGATCGTCTGCAAGACCATTAGTCTTGAGAACGATAAGGTCGCTAACGTGACCCCCCGTTACGCTCGGTTGAAAAATCGAACCGACAAAACCGTGATTGGCTTTGAGAATATTGAGTTGATCAGTGACCGCCCCTTTGATGCCTGGTTGGATGATTTGGCTGAGTGCAAACAGGCCCATCCAGACAAGATGCTCATCGCCAGCATTATGGAAGAGTATTCGAAGGATGCCTGGATCGAGATTACGGAGCGGATCGCAGCCACCGGCGTGGACGGCTTCGAACTGAACTTCAGTTGTCCCCATGGCATGCCTGAGCGCAAGATGGGCGCTGCCATGGGCGAGAACCCCGATATTGTTGAGGAAGTGACGGGATGGGTGGTAGCCGCCACCGATTTGCCGGTTTGGGCCAAGATGACACCTAACCTGACGGACATTACGGTGCCGGCGCATTCGGCTGTCCGTGGGGGTGCCCATGGCATCAGCGCCATCAACACCATCAAGTCGATTCTCGGCATCAACCATAAGACCCTTCGGCCCTTGCCGACGGTCCAAGGCTACACCGTGCCTGGGGGTTATTCCGGCGCTGCCGTCCGTCCCATCGCACTTCGACATGTCATGGAGTTAGCGGCCGGTATGCCTGATGGCGTGACGATCTCTGGGATGGGGGGAGTAGAGACTGCGGAGGATGCGGCAGAGTTCATCCTTATGGGCAGCCACACGGTTCAGGTTTGCACCGGGGCGATGCTGCAGGGCTATGAGATGATCGAGAGCCTCTGCGAAGGCTTGTCCAACTGGATGGACGAGCGGGGCTTTGCCAGCCTGGATGACTTCCGTGGGCATTGCCTTCAGTACTTCACCAGCCATGCGGATTTGGTCGAGCGGCAACGACAGGCCAAGATTGAGAAGGCCGGTCGTTCGAACCGAGACAACATGTGGAAGGGTGACATCGCCAAGGAGACCGAATCGCTCACGAGTAACCTCTAGGCTTTGGTCTTTTCATGATCTGGAAGATCGTCGGTATCGGCCTGTATCTCGCCATTTTGGTGGGGATCGGGATCGTCGCCAGTCGCCGCATGAAAGACATGCGCGACTATTTCGCCGCGGGGAAGTCTCTTGGCTTCCTCTCCGTCGCTTTTTCAGCTCGCGCCACAGGGGAGTCTGCCTGGCTCCTCCTGGGACTCACCGGCATGGGGGCTGCCATTGGCCTCAAGGCCTTTTGGGTGGTCCTTGGTGAGGTCCTTGGGGTCGGTATTGCCTGGCTCTTCATGAGTCGGCGCTTTCATCGCCTCACCCAACGCTACGATTCCATCACCGTTCCCGATTATCTCGAATCCCGTTTTCGAGACCGCTCCCAAGCGATCCGGAAGGTGGCGGCCCTCGCCCTCGTGATCTTTGTCACCGTCTACGTCAGCGCCCAGATCGATGCGACGGGCAAAGCCTTCGAGGACTTCCTGAGTTGGAACTATTACGTTGGCATCGCGGTCGGCTTTGCGGTGGTCTTGGCCTACACCACTTCGGGGGGCTTTCTCGCCGTGGTGTGGAGCGATGTCTTTCAGGGCTTCCTGATGGTCATCGGCCTTGCGGTGCTACCGATCGCAGCCCTCATCCATATCGGTGGTTGGTCGGCAGTGACTGCCAAGCTGAACAGTATCGATCCCCATTTAATGACCTGGACCGGGGAACAGGGCCTAAGCGCCATCGGCATCGCAACGATTTTGAGTTTAGCGCTCATCGGCCTTGGCTTTCTTGGCTCACCTCAGATCTTTGTTCGCTTCCTGTCCTTGAAGGACGAATCAGAAATTACCAAGGGCACGGCGACGGCGATTACGTGGACCATTATCGCCGATTCAGGGGCCGTACTCATCGGTATGGTTGGACGGGCCATTTTGGCTGACCAGGGCTTGGGCGGCGATACCGAGAACGTGCTGCCCTTGTTGGTTGAGCACCTCATGCCGGCCTTCTTGGTGGGGCTGTACATCGCGATCGTGCTGAGCGCGACCATGAGCACCGTCGACTCGCTTCTCGTGGTGGCATCCAGCGCCTTCGTTCGAGACTACTATCAGCAGGTCAAGCATCCGGATTTGGCCGACGACAAGTTGTTGGCCATGAGCCGAAAGATGACCCTTGCTTTGGCCGCTGTCGGCTTGGGCGTCGCGCTGCTCGTCGCACTGACGACACCCGACCGAACCGTTTTTTGGTTTGTTATTTTTGGATGGAATGGAATCTCAGCCACCTTCTGTCCCACGATTATTTTGAGTCTCGCCTGGCGTGGTATGACCGCCAAAGGCGCTCTTTATGCCATGGTGGGTGGCTTCCTGGCCGTCCCCGTCTTCCAGTGGGGTGCCCCGGCTTTAGGGGGCGATGTCGGGCTCTTCTTTAAGGAGTTGAGTTGTTTGCCGCCCGCTTTTCTCGTGAGCCTTGTCCTCGGTATCGTGGTGAGTCTAAGTGACCGTGAAGGTCAGAATGCGGTCGCCGACTTCGCTCAGGACCTTGAGAGCGAGCCCGGGACGGATTCATCTCGTCCCGTGGCCTAAGGGGTTAGATACAGCATCGCCAGACACATCTCGTCCATGGTGTCTTCGCCGAACCGTGTGATCTCCGTCCGGCGGCTTGAGTCGAAGTTGCAGGTGATCTCAAGCTGGTCCGTCGGGCGCAGTTCAACCGGCTCGTGGAGGAAGTAGCCCAGCTGCCAATTGAAGTCCCAGTGCTTCACGTCCACCAGGCAATGGCGCTCACCATTGCGGATTCGCTCCAAGCGGAAGGTCGTGCCCAACTCGTGCATGTGAGGGATGAGACCCCAAAGCCGGATGGCTTGAGCAGCGCCGGCCTCCCGTGCAGTCACCGCATTCTTGACCGTGTAACTCGCTTCGCCAGGGGGGATGGCAAACTCATTGAAGCCATGAACACGCATCAGCCCTGGACTGTCGACTTGAGAGGCGGTCTCGAGCCGAATGCTCGTCCGGTCCTCAAAGGCACCGTTGACCATATTATAGTGCATTTGCAGGATGAGCTTCCGACCGGCGGGAAGTTCGAGCCCCGTACCGGCAGGGTAGGAGACTGCCCCAGTACCCGGTGCCCAGGCAGCAAGCATATTGCTGGGGACGCCCGAACCCCCGTAACAGGAGTATCCGGGCCTACCGCCCTCACCGTCCCTCGCTTCTGCTGCTCTTTCGGCGCCGGCATTCGCGGGGCTGTAGAGAATGACGTGGTGCACCACGCGGGGATCGCCCGGGACCACCTCATAGCGAGTGACAAAGATATTTTCGGTCAGTTCGGGATCGACAAGGAAGCAGCGATAGTCGTCGGAAACGCCGTCATCGGGAAGATAGCTCACTGGCATGGTGACCGTGAGATCAGGGGCTTCGATGGTTGGCAGTGGTGGGACTTCGGGGGCTGGTTTGCTTTCACCTTCGGCCGCACCCGTGGCAGCCCAATCCGTGAGGGTTTGGATTTGCGCATCACTGAGCCAATTGGCGTCGACCCATTCGCCACATTCGCCGGAACCATCGGCTAGGAAGGGCGGCATGCTTCGGCTCCGGGTCGATGCGGCGATCGCCCCGGCCATCGGCTTCGCTTGGGCGTAGGTCCCCAGAGGAAAGGGGGCGATACCGCCCTCTTCATGACAGCGCAGGCAGTGGTCAGCCAGGATCGGTGCGACATCATCGTGCCAGGTCAGGCCCGATTGGGGGGGCGGGCCACCGTCCTCCGTTTTCGGGCCTTCAGGGAGTTCTGGCGCTTCGTAGATGAGGGGGCAGGCCCAGAGCAGGGCTGCGATGAATGCGATGGCCGGCGTCCGTTTTAACATCATTCGATCCGATCTTTCTCTTGGCCCACCAGGCGAGTCACCCAGGCCTCCACTGAACCGACGGTGCGTCGAGGTTCAATCTCGAATACAGCGAAAGCAATTCACGGGAGATGAATAAGATTCAGCATGGAGCCGGGAACGATGGCGTTTCGTCGATTTGTACTTGCTCGCCGCCCACGACAGCTTGTTGCAGGACAAGAGCGCGAGCGAAGCGGCCGACAAACTATTCATGCCGGGGCGGTCCGCCCCATTGGTTGACCTTCTGCTCACTGGGTAGAACCGTGAAGACAAAGAGAATGATCCCACCCACATAAGGCACGAAAGAAATCAGATACCACCAGCCGCTGCGACCGGAGTCATGGAGCCGGCGAATCGTGACGGCAAGCATCGGAATGATTAGGGCGATATAGGCCAGCCCGCCGATGATGGCCAAGCCACCGGTCAGGATGTCATTGATGGCGGCGGCCATCGCGATGGCAAAAGCAAAGACAAACACAACGAAGATGAATGTCAGCCAGAAGCCCCAGTATTCGGTGCGACTGGCCCGGCCCGAGAAGTTCCCATAGTTTCGAAACACACAGTGGCCAAAGGCCCCCATGAGTTTCGGGCTTAACGCACCGGTACCCGATGGTGCGTGTCCTCCGCCATCAGTCACCGGCGTGAAGTTCGGCTGCCCGGCACCCCCCATGGCAGCCTGATTGGCTCCGCAGTTCGTACAGAAAGCGGTACCGTCAGCATTTTCGGTGCCACAGGTTGGACAGAAAGCCATACGCTTCTCCTCGTGTTGGGGGCGAGCATAAAGGGGAGGCTCTTGTTTGACCAGCCACCAACTTCTGGGGGGCGCTGCGCTTTTGGACGCCTTGAGGAGCGGGTCCGCCGTTTGTCCGACCCGGCCTCAATTCCTTGAAGAGCCACTGCCTTGCCGATAAGGGGCAGCGCCAACGACCACTCGCGCACACGAGAAGGTTGGCACTGAGGGGGAATCATGGGCCTATCAGACGCACAGAGACGGCGACGGATCGGATGGTGGCGGGCAGGGCAAAAGGCGCCCGATCATGGCGCCGAAGCACTGCAGCGGGCGGCACAACGTGTTGACGAGCCGTTTTGCCTTGTCGAAGCCGAAGGCCGACTGGCCGTAGCTCAAGAGGGGACGTGGGGTCTCGGTCTGGGGCAAGGAGGGGATTATCCCCTGATGGCCCGGGTGCCTGCGCTCCATCCCAGCACCTTGGGGGCCCAGAGTTTCCTCGACGACTATCAAGTTCGTTACGCTTACGTGGTGGGGGCCATGGCCAACGGGATCAGCTCCGTTGATCTCGTAGCTGCCGCGGCAGAAGGTGGGCTCCTCGGCGTTTTCGGTGCAGCCGGTCTGGCCATCGACGAGGTGGCCGCCGCCATCAAGACCCTAAAACAACGGCTTGGTGCGAAGACCTTCGGCGTCAACCTCATCCACAGCCCCCAAGAGCCCGAACTGGAATCGGCCCTGGTTGATTTGCTCATCGAGGAGTCGATTGAGACGGTGTCCGCCAGCGCCTTCATGGGTTTGACGCCGGCTTTGGTGCGTTATCGAGTCCAGGGGCTGTCTCAAGGCGAGAAGGGGCAGGTGGTCATCGGTCACCGCATCCTGGCCAAGGTGAGTCGGGAAGAGGTGGCGAAGCAATTCCTGCGTCCGGCCCCTGCGAAGATCCTTAATCAGTTACTGGAAGCCGGTCAGATCACGGCACTGCAGGCCAAGCTTGCGGCCCAAGTGCCCATGGCCGACGACCTGACCGCGGAGGCCGACTCCGGTGGGCATACGGACCATCGGGCCCTCGTGGTGCTGCTTCCCGCGCTCCTGGCCCTGCGGGACCAAATTCAGTTGGAGCAGGGCTACGCTCAGGCACCACGGGTGGGCGCAGCTGGCGGAATTGCCACGCCTTCTTCGGCGGCAGCAGCCTTCAGTCTTGGCGCCGATTACATCCTGACAGGATCGGTGAATCAGGCCTGCTTGGAGTCGGGGAGTTCCGATCGAGTTCGGCAGATGTTGGCCGTGGCCAAGAGTACTGACGTCACCCGGGCGCCGGCCGCGGATATGTTTGAGATGGGCGTTACCGTCCAAGTCCTGGCGAAGGGCACGCTGTTTGCCCAGCGGGCGAAGCGCTTGGACGGCTTGTATCGTCGCTATGCCAGCCTGGACGAGTTGCCTGCCGACGAGCGGAGCAAGGTCGAGGAGATCCTAGGTCAGTCCATCGACGAGGCCTGGGCATCCTGTGAGCGCTTCTTCGAGCAGCGAGATTCGAGCCAGTTGGAGAAGGCCGCCAACGACCCCAAGCATCGTATGGCTTTGGTCTTTCGTGCCTACCTCGGCCTCAGTTCCCGTTGGGCCAACGCCGGTGAGCCCTCCCGGGCCATGGATTACCAGATCTGGTGTGGGCCGAGCATGGGGGCGTTTAACGACTGGGTTCAAGGGACGTGGCTGGAGGAATGGTCCAGTCGGCGAGTCCTCCCGATCGCCCACAATATGCTTCTCGGCGCCGCGGCTCAACTGCGGCTGTCGACCCTTCGGGCCCAGGGCGTTCCCCTACCGCATGTGGGTGATTTTAAGCCCCTTTCGGCTGCGGCTGCAGCCAAGCTGTTGGCCCGGCCGGTCGTCGAAGCGACGGGACCGGAGTCGGCGGTTACAGAAGAAGTAGAGGCCCCTGCTACAGGCTCTGATCGCGAGGCGGTCGCCATCGTCGGTATGGGGGCGCTCTTTCCCAAGGCGGCGGATCTCGATGGCTACTGGCGCGCCCTTCGTCAGGGCGTCGATGCCATCGACGAGGTGCCGGCTTCTCACTGGTCCCTGGATGACTACTACGACGAGGACCCCCAGACGCCTGATATGACCTATGGTCGCCGTGGCGGGTTCCTCGATCCGGTGGATTTTGATCCCACCGAGTTCGGTATCCCTCCGACGATTATGGAGGCCACCGATACGTCCCAATTACTGGCGCTGATGGTGGCCCGCCAGGCCCTCGAGGATGCCGGTTACGGTGAGGGGGTGTCCTGGGATCGCTCCAGAGCCTCCGTGGTTCTCGGCGTGACCGGGACCCAGGAGTTGGTGATCAACCTCGGCGCCCGATTGGGGCATCCCCGTTGGCGGCGGGCCTTGGAAGAGGCCGGTGTCGATGCTGAGACCCGTGAGGATGTGATCGCTCGCATCGCCCAGAGTTATGTCGGTTGGCAGGAGAGCTCCTTCCCGGGGCTGCTTGGCAACGTCGTGGCCGGGCGGATCGCCAACCGGCTCGACTTCGGCGGCACGAACTGCGTCGTCGACGCGGCCTGTGCGAGTAGCTTTGGCGCCCTTCACATGGCCCTTATGGAGTTGGAGACAGGCCGAGCCGACATGGTGCTGAGCGGTGGCGTGGATGCCCTGAACGATATCTTCATGCACATGTGCTTCTCCAAGACCCCGGCCCTGTCTGCGACGGGTGATTGCCGACCCTTTAGTGCTGAGGGTGATGGCACGGTCCTCGGAGAAGGTGTGGGCATGGTGGTCTTGAAGCGCCTCGCCGATGCGGAGCGAGATGGCGATCGTGTCTATGCCGTGCTGCGCAGTGTGGGGACATCGAGCGATGGTCGGGCCAAGTCGATCTACGCGCCGGTGGCCAGTGGGCAAGCTCGGGCGCTGCGAAGCGCTTATGAGCAAGCGGGCGCACCACCCGAGACGATCGGTATGCTGGAAGCCCACGGCACGGGAACCAAGGCCGGTGACGTGGCCGAGTTCACCGCATTGAACGAGGTTTACCGCCAGGCCCAGTCCGAGGGCACTTGGTGTGCCATCGGCTCGGTGAAGAGCCAGATCGGCCATACGAAAGCAGCCGCGGGTGCAGCGGGCCTGATCAAGGCCGCATTAGCCCTTCGTCACAAGGTGCTGTTGCCGACTTTGAAGGCAACGGAGCAGCCCAACCCGAAGCTCGGTCTTGAGGACAGTCCCTTCTATTTGAGCGACCGTGCTCGTCCATGGCTGGCCAGTGGTGAGCACCCGCGCCGTGCTGCGATTAGCAGTTTCGGTTTTGGTGGCTCGGACTTCCATGCGGTGCTCGAAGAGTACCGACCCCAGCGCCCCGAGGTGGCTTGGGATGGGAGCGTCGACATCGTTGCCGTCAGCGCAGCCCGCCTCGATGGGCTCAAGCAGGCCCTCCAGTCCTTGCTGGAGGACCCGACTGCGGTGCCCCACTTCGCCCCGACCGACAGCCATCGGGCCGTTCTTGTGCTGGGTTCTGAGGAGGACCGAGCTGGGCGGATTCAGGAGATGCTGAAGGCGCAGGCGACGGCGCCCACCCAGTGGTCCTCGCCCCTTGGTAGCTACTACGCGCAAGGGCCGGCCGAGCCCATGGCCTTCGTCTTCCCCGGTCAAGGTGCTCAGCGGGTCGATATGTTGCTGGAGTTGGCCTGTCTCTTTCCCGAGTTCATGGAGCGGCTCACCGCTTTGGGCCCGCTGGCCCATTCCATCTATCCCATTCCAGCCCTGGACGACGCGGCTCGTCAGGCCCAGCAGGCTGCGTTGACCGCCACCGATGTGGCCCAACCTGCACTGGGTGCGATCGGCAGTGCCTGCCAGGCTTTGATGGCGCGCTTTGGTCTCGAGGCTCAGCATTACGCGGGTCACAGCTACGGCGAGTTGGTCGCGTTGCACGCTGCGGGAGCGCTCACGGCCGAGGAACTCTTCGTGGCCTCCCAGCGGCGCGGCGAGTTGATGGCTGGCGATGGCGAGGACCGGGGCACCATGCTGGTGGTGCTGGCTCCCCTCGAGGCCATCAAGGGCCTGATCGAGAAAGAAGCTTTGGATGTCGTGTTGGCGAACGAGAATGCGCCGGCGCAGGGCGTGATTGCCGGTAGCCGAGAGGCCATCGACGCTGCGGAAGCTGCCTGCAAGGTGGCCAAGCTTCGGACCCGGCGGATTCCGGTGGCGGCTGCCTTCCATAGTCCTCTCGTCGCAACGGCAGAGACTGCCTTTACGGACTGTGTGGACAGCTTGGATTTCGCCGTTCCCGCGGCCCCGGTCTACGCCAACACGACAGCGCAGCCTTACACGGGCAGTCGCGAAGACCGTGTGCGCTTGTTGGCCGGGCAACTGTCCCGGCCCGTCCGGTGGAAGGACAGTGTGGAGACCATGTGGGAGCAGGGTGCTCGACTCTTCGTGGAGTTGGGACCCGGCAAAACCCTCAGTGGCATGATCACTCGAACCTTGGGCGAGCGGGATCATCATTGCCTTGCATTGGATGATGGTGGCGCCCGCGGCTCCCTCTTTGGTTTGGCGAAGCTCTTGGGTCGCTTAGCTGCCTTGGGGCAGCCCGTGCGGCTCTCCGAGTGGCAGCAGCGGGCCTTGGCGCCCCGGGCCGAGCAGATGGTCTCTCGGGAACCCCGGATGTCCATGCCGATTTCAGGCGTGAACTATCGGGCCCCTTACGAGCCCATGCCGCCCCGTGCGATCAAGCCGGCCGTCACCTCGCCGGTTGCCTCGGTGGGATCGCCCCCTTCGGCGCTACCTGTCGCTTCGGCGAGGCCCGCCGCACCGCCGCTGGCGGCGGATTCGGCCCTCTTACATCAAAGCCTCCAGCAGTTACAGGCCTTGCAGGCTCAGACAGCCCAACTCCATGGGCAGTTCTTGGAGGGGCAGCGGCAAGCGCAACTCGGCATTCAGAACCTGCTCTCAGGGGTTCCTGTCCAGCACCCGACGGCTCCGGTTCAAGTCCCGACGATGCCGGTCGTTCCTCCATCGGTTGGAGCCCCCCCAGCGGCAGCCCCGATGGTCGCGGCGCCGAAGACCGCCGGACCATCGCCGGCGATCCCCGAAGTCCAAGGACCTGTGGTCGAAAAGGTTGCGGTGGTTGCCGCCGCACCGGTTGCCGCGATCTCCGCCGAAGACCTTGCTCAGGCCCTCTGTGCGGTCACCGCCGAGGCCACCGGCTATCCGGCCGAGATGCTCAAGTTGGAGATGGAGTTTGAGGCGGACTTGGGCGTTGATTCGATCAAGCGGGTGGAGATTTTGTCTCGCCTGGCCGATCGGATTCCCGGTGCGCCCCAGGTGAATCCGGAAGATTTGAGTGACCTGCGAAGCCTGGCTCAGGTCATCGACTTCATGGGTGAGAAGATTCAGGCCAGCCCCGTGGCTAGCAGCCCCCAGGCTAAGCCGACCCCGGTGGCGGCCGCGGCCAGCAGCACCTTAGGGCCGGAAACTGTGCAAGCCGCGGTCTTTGCGGTGATCGCTCAGACCACCGGTTATCCGGAGTCCATGTTGGAAGCGTCGATGGAGTTCGAAGCCGATCTGGGTGTGGATTCCATCAAGCGGGTTGAGATTCTTTCTCGGGTCGCCGACGCCCTGCCCGAGTTACCCCAGGTGAACCCGGAGGATCTAAGCGATCTGAGGAGCATCGCTCAGGTGGTGGCTTTCTTGACCGCCGATCTGGGGGCCACTGCCCCTGCCGCCCCGGTGAATGGGGCGAGCGGATCTGTACTGACTGCAGACCTTGTTCAGGCCGCGGTCTTTGCGGTGATCGCTCAGACCACCGGTTATCCGGAGTCCATGTTGGAAGCGTCGATGGAGTTCGAAGCCGATCTGGGTGTGGA
>PBND01000051.1 GCA_002722845.1 Myxococcales bacterium
CCTTGCCGCATCACCGCAGAGACGGGTCTGAGCCGGCGTCCGAGACTGCCGCCCGGGTGGTTGCGGGCAAAATCCTCGGGGGTCGTGCCGAGGGTTTGGGCCACTGCCATCGCCAGTGCGTCGCCCAGGGCGAGCATGACCGTGGAGCTGGTTGTGGGGGCCAGGCCCAAGGGGTCTGCTTCATCGAATTGCCCAGTGGCGATGCAGACGGTGGCCGCTTTGCCTAAGGGGGAATCGGCCCGCGCCGTCATGGCGATCAACTGACAGCCTAAGGCTTTGAGCGGACCGAGAAGGGCGACGACCTCACCAGTTCGGCCCGAGTTGGAGAGGGCGAGGACCACATCGCCCCCTTTGACTTGACCCAAATCGCCATGGACCGCTTCGGCCGGGTGTAAAAAGAAGGAGGGCCGGCCGGTGCTCGCCAGGGTGGCGGCGATTTTTTTGCCCACATGACCGGCCTTCCCCATGCCGGTGACGACGACACGGCCACGGCACTGAGCCATCATGTCGACGGCCTGCTCAATCTCGTCACCCAGGCTGTCATGGAGGCGCAGCAAGGCCTGGGCTTCCATGGCGAGGACCTGCTTCGCTGTCTCGAGTGGGCTGGTCATGGCGGCAGTCTGCGCTGTCAAAGCATGGGTGGCAAGGGATGGCTGAGAGGGGCGGCTCTTGATTTAACGACCGCTCAGATTAGACTCTACGCAAGGAGGCGTTCCGGTGGCGTTTGGGTGGGCGAAACGGGCGAGTGGCTGGTTCACTGTAATCGCCTGCCTGTTGCTGTTTGCTTGTGCTCATGGACCGCCCGCTCACTTTAAGCCGGCTGTGGTGTCCTTGCAGGATCTTTACTGTGCCACTTGTGGCGATGCGGTGGTCGGTCGTTTGGGCAACGAGTCTCGAATTCATGGGCCTCGTTTCGATTTGAAGTCCGTCGAAGTCCACTTTCACCACAATGGAGAGACGCTTGGCGTGGCCGAGGTGCTCAAGATGATTGAGCGGATGGGTTTTAAGGGAGTCGAGGGGGCTGGCAAGGGAAGCTATGCCGCCGATGTTGAGTTCCCGGAGAGTTTCGATTTCAAAATCATTTCCGGCGCCGGAGAAGACGTGGATATCGAGGCGCATCTCGCCATCGAAAAAGTGACGGTGGTGGAGTTTTATGCCCCTTGGTGCGGGCCGTGTCGCGACACCGATAAAGCCATGCGGATGCACATGAAGGATGATCGGGAAGTGGCCATGCGAAAGGTCAACGTGGTGGATTGGACCACGCCGGCCGCCCAGCGTTATCTGGGAGCCGTCAGCGAACTACCCCTCGTGATCGTCTACGACAAAGGGGGTAAGGAAGTGGACCGATGGGCTGGCTTTAAAGAGGCGCGTCTCGCCAAGGCGCTCGGCGATGCAAAGGCCCGCCCTTGAGGTTCCTTTTTGGTCTTTGCGCCCTGGGGCTCGCCATCGCTCCATCCCTCGTACGGGCCGCAGCCTGCAGCGGCTGCACCAACCCAAGACTACAAAACAACCTCGGCTTGGATGCACGAAACCCCCAAGCGGGGGCCTTGAGTCTGCGATTGTCCTTGGGAGGAACCCAAACCCATGCGTCCCACGCGGTGGATGAGGAGCAATACGAACCCAACCACGACCCGAATCAGCCTGGCGCCCATGCCCATGTGCAGGCGGCGACCCATGACCTTGACTTTGTCTTGGCCAATTTCAGCCTGGGGCTTGATTACGCCTTCAGCACCAAGGGGGCGTTGAGCCTGCAGGTGCCCCTACGGCGGGTGGATGTGGTGGCCCGTTTTCTCGATGAAGCCGGTGGCGAGATGACCGGTTTTGAGAGCATTCATCACCGCACAGAAACCCTCCAGGGCTTGGGGGACCCAGAACTCGGCTACACCCATCTAGTGCTTCAACCCACGGCCCGTTTGCCCCTGACTCTTTTGCTGACCGGTGGGCTCAGCCTTCCGCTGGGGGGCGTGGTGGAGAACCCCTTTGAATTGGGGCGGGACGGCAAAGATCATCAGCACATCTTCTTTGGCACGGGAACGGTGGATCCGTTGTTGGGCGTGGCCCTTGCTTTCAACCGAGTGACTTGGGGGGCAGCAGGCTATGCTCGGCTTCGTCACGCCCTCTACAGCAATCACCATGATTACAACGCGGGCACGGAGCTGACCGCCGGGCTTAGTGCCGGCAGTGGTTTTGGGCTGGAGGGTTTGAACCTGCGTGCGAGCACGGAAGTATTTTGGCAGCGCCCGGCTCGATGGGGTGACGAGGTGGCGAAAAACTCAGGGCGCATCGACCTCATTCCCGGTCTCTCCCTCAGTTATGCCTGGAAAGAGCGCCTCACCGTGATGGCCATGCTTCGCCGCCCCATCACCTTGGCGGTGGAGGGAGGGCAGTTGGACTTAGGCTTTCATGGGGCTTTAGGCCTGCGCTGGCTGGTGTTGAAGCCAGCGAGCTAAACCAAGCTAGCGGACAAGGAGATAGGCAACCCGAGCGCTGCCATGATGACCCGCTGCATGGCCCGGCGATTTGCCCAGGGCTGTCCAGTGAAAGCCCTCGCAGTAGCCTCGCCAATTCCAGTTGGATGAGAACGCACCCAGTCGGAAGCGCTGCTGGTCGTCGCCGGCACCGGCGTTGGTCCGCCGGTTGATCCCCATGTACTGGCAGGAGGCTCGGGGGTTAGCCCCCGACTCGGAGAGATCCAGCCAGTCTTGTTGCGTGGTCTCAAGGGCTCTTGCGGGCCCGTTAAACAGGGCGTGAAGGCTTAAGGGGCCGGCGGGGATCGCCTCTTCGCCCTCGATGGGCTCAGGGGGTGGGCCAATGGGCGCTCGTAGGAGGCGTAGACTGTCCGAGGGGCTGTCCATGGCGACGAGCAATTCGGTCACCTCCAGTCGGCTCCAGCCCGGGTATTTGTAGTCCTCTGAGCCCGAGAGATGGGGTGTTTCTGGGTTCAGGGCTTCTTCGTTGGTCCAGAATTCGGCCTCGAAGTTCAGGCTCTCGCTGCGCCCGTTGGCTTTGAGCGCCAGGGTCCAAGGGAGGCCATCACCGTAAGGCACGCAGTAGGCCAAGAAGGCCTGGTTGGGGTCGTCGCTGTCCGGATTGATCCAACGGGGGCGCGGGACGATGGCGTTGGCCCCCAAGTCCGCACAACTGTTGAGCGCGCTGGCTCGTTCGGAGCCGGCGCGTAAGAGGCAGTCTTGTCCGCAACTGGGATGATCTGGATCGGCGCCTGGATCGCACTCTTCGCCGGGGTCCACGTCGCCGTCGCCGCAGTGCTCCTTACCCTTGGCGCCGCAGTCCGTGGGGCCGACGAGTGGAGGTCCAAAGTCGTAGCGCTCGTCGGGTTGGACGACGAAGTCGCCACAGCTTGCTCGCCAGGTGCTGGGCTGTTCCAACTCGAAGCGGTCGCCGCGCATGAACGGCGCCCAGCCGTCATCCTCGCTCTGCTCCAACACGAAACCAGGGCGGTCGCTGTAGGTCGGTGGAAGGACAGCAAAAGGAACCACGTCATCGAGACGTCGACTGTTCAGATCCCAGTTATCGTCGTTGCGAAAACGAACACCAGTAGCCCAAAGCAGCAAGGTCGGATCATGCCAGCCACTTTTTCCGATATGCTCGTGATTGTTTAGGTGTGTGCCTGTGGCGGCATCTCGAATGGTCCCGCCAGCCTGTAGAACAAAGCGACCGTCCCGGCTAAACCATGCGCTGCCACCCCCTGTGCGCCAGCGATAGACCTCTGCATCGGCCGGGATCATCTCGTTACACCAGGCGCCAAAGCGACCGCATTCCCGTTGCAGCAGCAGGTCGTCCGTGACCGGGTTGATGGAGGCGTTAATCAGATTCTCATAACCATTGTAGGGGTCGATCCCTAAGCGCCGTATGACACTGCCCTCAAGGTCATAGATCACCACCTCATCGGTGCCTTGATTGACGGTAACGATTCGCTGGCCATGGCCACCTAAATCGAAGCCAGGGATGGTCGTCTCGTGGTCAAAGGCATTGATCACCTCGCCGGTTGCAGCCTCGTAGATTCGAAAGGTCGAGCCCGGCTGGGTGTTGCTGCAACAGCCAGTGTAGCGACGGGGGGAGGTGACGAAGATGCTGCCGTCAGGGCTGAAAACACCGCTCCAGCCATCGACCACGTAGAGCACCTCACCGTCAGAGGTTCTCCAGACGATGGTCTGGGCCCAGACCCCGTCACCGATCTGGGTGGGGATTCGAGAGCTTCCCAGGCGCCCGTCGGGGGAGATCGAGCCCAAGTGGGCGCCCTGGGGCGCGGCAAAGGATCGAAGCACCTGACCACTGGCGGTATCAAAGACCCGGACCATGCCGGCGTTAAAGGTGAAGAGTTCCTGGCCATCGGCCGAGGCAAAGACGCTATGTCCTGTAGTCTGGTGGACGAGGTTCACCCGAGGCCAGGGTTGAACGGGCACCAGGTCACCACCGGGACCCAACTCACCGATGCCCTCGAAATGAACTCGGGCAGCTTGGGCGAAGATCGGCTTGTGCCCCCAGAGCCCCTGATTGCTCATGACACCAAAAGCCGCGTTGGGATCACCGACAAAGGGGTTGCCCTGGGCCTCCAGGGTCGAGTGACCGTTCCCGTTGCAGTCATCGTTCCAACCCAGACTCCCAAAGCAAAGGCGTAGGCGGTTGGGCGCCCTTTGAATACGCAGGTTGTCAACGGGTTGGTTGGCCACGGCCTGGGAAAGGATGAGGGTGACTCCGTCGCCAAAGAAGGGAGCTGCTGCCTGGCCCGGATAGAGGCGCAGTCGGGGGAGGCGATGGTCATCAGTGGTGGCCATGGGGACCGCTAAGTCGTCGATGCCGTCCTCGTTGAAGTCGCCCAGTGCGCAGGCGGTACCGCTGCGGCTGGCTGCGGGAAACCGCGGGTTTGCACCTTCGGAAAGCCAAGTCCGGGTGGCCTCGAAGGTCTCCGGCAACTGGCCGACGGCATCGGGGTCGATCACCCCGTGCCAGCCGCCCAGACTGTCGAGCCCACAGAGGACAATTTCCTGCACGCCATCGTCATCAAGATGGCGTCGAAAGCCACCCTTGATCTCTGGGCTGCCACCTTCTTCGCTTAAGGGTAAGACCTGGCTACTCACCGTGGACCACTTCAGCGGCGGTCCCATGTAGATCTGCTCCCAGGGCCCGACGGTGTGACCGTCCGGTTGGACGATGCGCAGGGCTTTCACCCGAGCATCCTTGAACCAGGATGGCTGCAAGTTGATGAAGAATTCGTGGAGGTTGACGGTGGTGCGCCAGCGGATGGGCAGATCCCGTTCTACCTCGTAACGCCAACTGCCATCTCCCAGTTGTTCCACATCCCCAAACTGGATCTTTGAGCAGCGTCGATAGGGGTCGTCCCCCTCCTCCACACAGACACCGCTGGCCTGGGCCGTCATCTCGGCTGGTCGGATAATTCGCTGGGCCGGGATGCGAATGATCAACTCTCGTTCTTCATTGCCCCGCAGTTGCAGGTGGGGGCCGCGGATGTAGCAGGGGCCCGCACAGCCATGGGGGGCATGGGCAGGCCAAGCACATGAACCGAAACGAGGGCAATCGCCAATGCGTTGGTCGAGCCCGTCGATGACGGGGCTGACGACACCGGTGAGGGGGATGGTCAGAGCTTCGGCCTCTTCCCATTCGCCCCACTCGTGGCGAGGATGAAGCACACAGTCACTGTTGTGGTCCGGGCCACCGGCCACAAACCAATGGGCTTGCCCAGCCTCATCCAGGGTTTGCATTCGATTGTGAATCCAACAGTTTTCGCCGTCCAGCCAGACCTGCATGCCTGCGTTTACATTGCCGTAGCGGTCCCGGGCATGAAGGGTCACCGAGGTGGCCACCGGCGGCGGCTGACGCCATTCGGAAGGGGGGCGTTGTAGGCTGACCAGTTCAATGCCCTCCCCCGTGACGGGGCCACCGCCGAGGGGCGGACCCGGCTCCTGCAGCACTCGGAGCGATCGGTGGGCCTGGAGTCCCACTCGCAAGCTCCAGGTGCAGTGACCCAAATGGGTTCCGGCGATGAACTCGACGCCCTCATCCCCGCCAAGGACGAGTTCACCGGCCTCGTCACTGATCAATCCATCGACGCCAACCCGGCCACAGTGAGCCGGGTCGCCCTCGATCAATTCGACGACAACGCCCTGATCAGCGATGCCGCCGCCAACGTCATTTTCGACCCGTAGGGTGACTGGGGAGGTAAGCCCTTCTCCCACAGGCATGGTGATTTGGGCGGCGCGGTGTCCGTCGGCGCCCTGGATGTCGACGAGCCGTCGTCCCCGCTGGTAGAGGGCGATGTGCTGGGGGATGCCCGCGCCGACAACGATCTCCATATCGGCCACGGCCGAGAACTCAATTGGGTTGGAAAAGGCATGGGCCTTCAGGGGGTGGCTCCCCTCCTCATTTACGGCCAGGACCCAGACTGTGACATCACCATTAGCGTCGGTGGTCCCTGAATCATGACTCAGGCTGTAGCCAAGCTCCGGTGCGCTGCACGCCCCTTCATTGCTCACGCCTTCGCAGGTGCAGCCTTCGCTGTCTCGGTGGCAGCGCTCTGCTCTTCCTCGACAGTTGCCGAAAATGAAGCAGTCGTTGTCATTGGAGCAGAGTCGATTGCGGTTCTCAGCGCAAGTCCTGGGATTGAACTGGACACCGATGCCGGGCACACCGTTGCCACCAGCATCGAGCACTCGAGCGGTGACAGGGCCGGCGGCACCGCCGAGGGGCGCCTGGATCTGTCCCCCCGGAACGAGCACCACCCGAGAAGGCTCGCCGGGAAGCACGTAGATCGGCAGGGTGGCCCGGGTGGTTTGGCCGGCGGCTTGCAGGGTGAGCAAGGTGGGGAAGAGCAGGGTGCTGGGTCCCTCGGCGTAGATGTCGAAGGGAATCTGCCCGTTGATATCTGTGCGACAGGAACTCTGATGGAGATCCGTTCCCCTCGGCAGGGCGTCACCCGCCAGCTCTTGACGGCAATTGGCCGAACTGCCGTAGCGTAGAACCGATCCCGGCACGAAGGGAAGCACGCTGACCTCCAAGCGGGAATCGGCCGCAGGGTTGCCGTCGGCATCGATTGCGAAGGCGGTGAAGCGAATGGGCTGGCCGATGGTCGCGTAACCCAAGTCTTCCGGGGCGACGCCGTCGGCAGGTCGGATACGAATCTGATCGATTCTGCCCACATCCAGACGAATTTGGACGGTGACTTGCTGGTCGGTGCCCACCAAGCTGGCCACCAATTCAGCGCCGGCCGGTAGGGCGGCAGGGCAGCGCAGCAGGACTCGAGCCAAGCCGACGTCATCGGAGAGCGCCAATAAGGGGCTAAGCAACTCGATCTCACCCCGGGCCTCGATGGCGACAGACGCCCCGGCCACGGGCACATCGTTGCGGCTCAGTACCCGAAAAAGGATAGGCGGCGAAAAGCCGTTGGGGTCGCAGCGAACGAGCGGAAACCCACCTTCTAGCGCGTTGACCAACTCCAACTGCGAGGGGGCGCCGCTGCGGGTGGCTCCCGAAAGGGTGAAGGCATTGTCATCATCATCCATCAGCGCCTCGGGCTTGATGAGATCGGGGATGTGGATGTTCTTTTGCCAGGCACCGGCCTCCTGGCCGGCTAGCAAGCAAAAGACGAGGCGCCCTTGCGCGTCGGTGATGCCTTCCACGCGCGTCAGCGCTTCCCCTGTGTTGCCGCAGTCGGTGATTTCATCCCGGGGGGCGATGAGCACCCGGTCACCAGGGCCGTCATCGATCAAGCCACCATCGGCACCTCCCCCCACCTGACCGCCGTCCTGCTGCGGTGATCCGGCTTCAGGGCGGAGCCCCCCGCCGTCCATGGGTCCATCGCGGGGTTGGGCGTCGGGCTGCGCACCGCCCTCGAGAAGGGCCGCGTCGCCGGGGACTTGACGCCCCGCCTCCAAGGCGGCGTCCACGGTCTCGCCGTCATTCCCGCCCCCATCAAGGCTCCTTCCGGGGCCATCGAGTGTCCCTGAGCCGGCATCTGGCGTTCCTGTATCTTGGGGCGGCGTGCCAGCGTCGGGCTGGGGTTCTGGTTCTGGCTCAGGGGGGTCGACCAGCACCACCCGGGCCCCGGCGAGGGGATTGCCAAAGGCGTCGGTGAGGGTGATGGTCAGGGGTGCAGCCTCGTCATCATCCATGGCCAGCGGCATCGGCGCCAAGCCGAGAAGGGGGTCGATCTCTCCTGGTTGCCAGCGTGCAACCCCTGACTTCGGCACCTGAATCGTAAGGCGCACTGATCCCTGATCTGCTTGGGGCTCGATGCGAATCTCGTCTTGGACAAACAAGGCCCGCTGGGCCTGGGCTTTCAAGGTGAAGACTTCGGTGGGGCCGACGAGACGAAAGATCACCGTACAGATCCCCCGCTCTTCGTCTTCGACCGGCGTGACCGGGGTGACGCAGCGGTCGCCTCGAGGAAAGCGCACGAGCTCGTCAAAGGAATCGGTGACCACGCTGACCACGATGGGTTCACCGCTGAGCCCTTGGTTTTGCATCCCCCGTACTTGCATCCGCAGTTGGTAAACCTGTCCGGCGATCACCGTGTCGGCGGTGAGTGGGGTGCCGCCGCCGGCTGGCTCAAGGCTCAGGATCTCAAGGCTGTTGGGGCCATCTTCGCCCAGCGCCTGCAGCTCAGGCAAAGGGGCCTGGCAAGCCAGGGCAAGACAAAGGGCGAGGGATCCGACTGGGCGAATCCCTATGGTCTTTGCTGGTCCACCGCTCCTCATGGGCAAATAGTGGCACACCTGTGGGAAAAGGCGAATGTCTGTTCCCCTTTGGGGGACAGGGCTTATCAAGGACCGATCCCGTTGCTAGGAGTGCCCCGGGAAAGGTGCCACCATGAGCGAGCGTAGTCATGAGAGCCTACGGGCCCAGTTAGCCGATCTCGAGGCCCAAACCGCTGTCGGCGGTGGGGAGGCTCGGATCGAGCGCCAACACAACGCCGGCAAACTCACGGCTCGAGAGCGGCTGGATCTTCTGTTGGACCCGGGCAGTTTTACGGAACTGGATGCCTTTGTGCGTCATCGCTCCACAGCCTTTGGTTTGGATAAAAACCGGCCCCTCGGGGATGGGGTGGTGACGGGTCACGGCACCATCGATGGACGAACCGTCTTCGTCTATGCCCAGGACTTTACCGTCATCGGCGGTTCTCTCTCTGGCGCCCATGCGGCGAAGATCTGCAAAATCATGGAGCGGGCACTGGAAGTGGGCGCACCGGTCATCGGTCTCGCCGACAGTGGCGGGGCTCGGATCCATGAAGGGGTGGAGAGCCTCGGCGGCTATGCGGACATCTTTTTGCGCAACACGCTCGCCAGTGGCGTCGTGCCCCAGATCAGCTTGATTCTCGGCCCTTGCGCCGGCGGTGCGGTCTACTCACCGGCGATCACCGACTTCGTGGTCATGGCCCAGGACACCTCCTACATGTTCATCACCGGCCCCGATGTGATTAAGACCGTTCTCCACGAGGAGGTAACGAAAGAAGAGCTCGGCGGGGCGATGACCCATGCATCGACCTCGGGCGTGAGCCATTTCGCCTGCCAGGATGAAGCCCAGGCGATCGCACTCACCCGCCAGTTGATGGGGTTTCTGCCCAGCAATAACGCCGAAGAAGCGCCCCTTCAGGCCTGCGCCGATCCGGTGGATCGAGCCTGCGATGCTTTGAAGGAGTTGGTGCCGGTGAATCCGAATCAACCCTACGATATTCGGGAGGTCATTGCGGAAGTGGCCGATGATGCCCAGTTCCTCGAAGTGGCCGAGCATTTTGCCGGCAATATCGTCGTGGGTTTCTTGCGGATCGGCGGCCGAAGCATCGGTGTGGTGGCGAACCAACCGGCCTTACTCGCTGGCTGTCTCGATATCGATGCCAGTGTCAAAGCAGCCCGTTTCGTGCGGTTCTGCGATGCCTTCAATATTCCCCTTCTCACCCTCGTCGATGTGCCCGGTTTCTTGCCCGGAAAAGACCAAGAACATGGCGGTATCATTCGCCATGGCGCCAAACTGCTCTACGCCTATGCAGAAGCCACCGTGCCCAAGGTGACGGTGATTACCCGCAAAGCCTACGGTGGCGCCTATGACGTGATGGCATCGAAGCACTTAAGAGCAGACTTTAACTTTGCCTTCCCCACCGCCGAGATTGCCGTGATGGGACCCGATGGAGCCGTCAACATCATCTTCCGTAAAGAATTAGCCGATGCGGAAGACCCAGTGGCTCGAAAAGCCGAACTGGTGGCCGATTATCGGGCTGAGTTCGCCAATCCCTACAAGGCGGCAGAATTGGGTTACATCGATGCGGTGATTCGACCGGAGGATCTCCGTCGTCGCCTCGCCGCTAGCTTTCAACTCTTGGGCAATAAGCGCCAAGAGCGGCCCCCTCGCAAGCACGGAAATATTCCGCTCTAGGCGGAAAATAAGCTAGTTATAGCCCACGAACGTTCAGGCGGATCAAACCCCTATGGCACTTCAAAGACTCATTGCATCTGGAATCGGGCGAAAGCTCCTTGTGGCCCTGACGGGTCTCGGGCTCGTCGGCTTTCTGGTGACCCATGTTGCGGGCAATATGAATTTGTACCTGCCGGCCAAGGACGGCCAGCCGGCGATCAATACGTATGCCGATCAGTTGCATCATCTTCCTGGTTTCTTCTTTCTCGAGTTAGGTTTGGCGGTAATGTTTATCGCGCACATTTTGCTTACGATTGGGCTGGTGCTCAGCAATCGTGCAGCAAAAGGTAGCCGGTATGCGGTGAACGCCACGAAACAAGAGCGAGGCGGTGTTTTGGCCGGCAGAACCATGGCGATTTCTGGCATCGTCGTGCTGGTGTTCTTGGTGGTTCATATCAGTGACTTTCGCTTGCAGCGAGAGGCGATCGAAGGGGCTGGAGGCTTGGAAGCGAGCCTCCTTGCTAAGCTCGCTGTGCCCTGGCGGGCAGCCCTGTATGTGGTCGGTAGTATCTTGGTCTGCTTCCATATGACCCATGGGGTCGCGAGTGCCTTTCGTTCCCTGGGAATAGCCCATGAAAAGTACACGCCGATGATTGAAAAGACGGGCTATGTCTTAGGGATTGTGATCGGACTCGACTTCGCCAGTATCCCGGTCTACGCCCTGATACAGGGAGGTGGAGCATGATTCGTGATTTAGACGGAAAATGCCCTAGTGGAGCGCTGGCTGATCGCTGGGCTAAATACAAAGCCGAGGCCAAGCTGGTCGGGCCCATCAATCGCCGAAAATATGAAGTGATCATTGTGGGTACCGGTCTCGCTGGCTCCTCGGCGGCTTCCACCCTGGCGGAGCAGGGCTACAAGGTGAAAGCCTTCTGCTTCCATGGCAGTGCTCGCCGGGCGCACAGTATTGCCGCCCAGGGCGGGATCAATGCCGCGAAGAATTATCAAAACGACAACGCCTCGATCTTTCGCCTTTACTACGACACCATCAAGGGTGGTGACTTCCGTAGCCGGGAATCCAACACCTATCGTCTCGCGGAAGTCAGCGCCAACATCATCGATCAAGCCGTTGCCCAGGGGGTTCCCTTTGCCCGGGAGTACGGTGGGACCCTCGCCAATCGAACCTTTGGCGGGGTGTTGGTGAGTCGAACGTTCTATGCAGCGGGGCAAACAGGTCAGCAATTGCTGCTGGGCGCTTATTCTGGACTGATGCGCCAAGTGGACTGTGGTCAGGTGGAAATGCACACCATGCGCGACATGCTCGACGTGATCGTTGTGGATGGCAAAGCACGAGGAATTGTGACTCGCAATTTGGTGACCGGGGAACTTGAGACCCATCTCGCAGATGCGGTGCTGTTGTGCACGGGAGGGTATTCGAACGTTTACTTCCTCTCCACCAACGCCATGAAGTCCAACGTCACCGCCACCTGGCGAGCCGCTCGTCGGGGCGCTTACTTTTCAAACCCTTGCTACACTCAGATCCATCCCACTTGTATTCCCGCCCATGGTGACCATCAGTCGAAGCTCACGTTGATGAGCGAGTCATTGCGCAACTCAGGGCGGGTTTGGGTGCCCGCCGCGCCCGGTGATACCCGGGCGCCGAGTCAGATCCCAGAGTCCGAACGGGACTATTATTTGGAGCGCAAGTATCCGACTTTCGGCAACATGGTGCCCCGGGATGTGGCGAGCCGAAACGCAAAGTATGCCTGCGATGAAGGCAAGAGTGTCGTTCCGGGTCAGCGAGCGGTCTACCTCGACTTCAAAGATGCCATCGCCCGCGACGGTCGGGACAGTGTAGAAGAACGCTACGGCAACCTCTTCCACATGTACCAGAAGATCACTGGCCAGAATCCTTACGAGCGGCCGATGCAGATCTATCCAGCACCCCATTACACCATGGGGGGGCTCTGGGTGGACTACAACCTCATGAGTAACATCCCAGGGCTTTTCGTCCTTGGCGAGGCGAACTTCTCGGACCACGGTGCCAATCGTCTCGGTGCGAGCGCACTCATGCAGGGCTTGGCCGATGGCTATTTTGTGATTCCTTACACGTTAGCGGGCTACCTCGCCGGTGAGCAGTTTGAGCCGGTCTCCCCTTCTGATCACGCGGTGACAGGCACCCTTGAAGAGACTCGTGAGCGGATCGATGGCTTGGTCACTTGTGGTGGTTCTCGCAGTGCCGACTCCTTTCATCGGGATTTGGGCTTAAAAATGCTCGACGAAGTGGGGATGAGCCGAACGAAGGCGGGGCTCGAAGGCACTGTGGAGCACATCCGTAATCTGCGTGCTGAGTTTAAAGAGAATCTGAACGTTCCTGGCTCTGCTGACGGCCTGAACCCGGAATTGGAAAAAGCCCTGCGTGTTGCGGACTTTCTTGAGTTTGCTGAGGTGATGACCTTGGATGCTTTGACTCGAGAGGAAAGCTGCGGCGGACATTTTCGAGAAGAGTATCAAACCGACGGGGGGGAAGCGAAGCGGGATGATGAGAATTTCACCCATGTGGCAGCCTGGGAGTACCGAGGAGAATCCGAAGCACCCATTCGGCACCAGGAGCAACTTGAGTTCACCGAGGTGATGCCCAGTCAGAGGAGTTACAAATAATGAGTCAGACGATTTCTCTGAAGTTACGGGTCTGGCGGCAAAACGGTCCCGATGATGCGGGGCGGTTTGAAAATTTCGATCTTGCTGATGTTCCTACGGATCTGAGCTTTCTTGAGATGCTCGACATGCTCAACGAGCAGATTCTCCAGGCCGGGGGTGATCCGATTGTCTTTGATCATGACTGTCGAGAGGGGATCTGTGGTTCCTGTGGCTTTATGATCGACGGACAAGCCCATGGGCCCGAGCGGGGCACCACGGTCTGCCAGTTGCATATGCGGCACTACCAAAATGGCGACACCGTGGTCTTGGAGCCATGGCGAGCAACGGCCTTCCCCATCTTTAAAGACCTGATGGTGGACCGCAGTGCTTTTGATGCCATTCAGCAGGCGGGCGGTTACATTTCCGTCAATTGCGGCAATGCACCCGATGCGAACTCGGTTCCCGTGGGCAAAGAAGAGGCTTCCGATGCCTTTGAATCGGCGGTTTGCGTCGGCTGTGGCGCTTGCGTGGCCTCGTGCAAAAACGCCTCAGCGAGCCTGTTTACAGGGGCCAAGATTAATCATTTGGCGAACCTGCCCCAAGGTCGCCCTGAAGCAGCTCGCCGGGCCATTCGAATGGTGGAAACCATGGAAGATCGAGGCTTCGGAGCGTGCTCCAACACATTGGAATGCGAAGCAGCTTGTCCCAAAGAGATTTCCATTAAGGTCATCCAGAAGATGAATAGGGAATACCTCTTTGCCAAGTTGACTCACCCCACCGACTAAGGAGTCGTCTGGTGCCTGATTCACCGATTCGTCGCGTGCTCATCGCCAATCGTGGTGAGATTGCTGTGCGCGTCATTCGTAGTTGCCGCGAGCTAGGCATTGAGACCGTCGCAATCTATTCGGACCCGGATCGGGAGAGCCTTCATGTACGCCTGGCCGATCAAGCCTATGCTCTGGGCGGTGAGACCTCCGCAGAGTCCTATCTCGTCAGCGAAAAGGTGCTCGCCGCGGCAAAGGCTGCTGGCGCCGATGCTATTCATCCCGGTTATGGGTTTCTGAGTGAGAATCCGGATTTTGTCCGCGCTGTTGATGCCGCTGGCCTCACCTTCATCGGGCCCCGGCCCCTGGCCATGGAGCAAATGGGCGAGAAGACCCGGGCTCGCAGTGTGATGCAGGAAGCAGACGTGCCCGTGGTGCCGGGGAGTGAAGCCCTGGCCGACGGCGCGCAAGCCGCGGCCTTTGCCGCCGACATCGGTCTACCTGTGATGGTTAAAGCAGCTGCTGGAGGCGGCGGTAAGGGCATGCGGCGGGTCGATGACCCGAGCGCGGTGGCCAAGGCCTTCGACGCGGCCCGTAGCGAGGCCAAAAAATCTTTCGGTGATGACCGGGTGTACGTGGAGAAATTTCTCCAACGCCCTCGCCATATCGAGGTGCAGATTCTCGCCGACACCCACGGTAACTGCGTGCATTTGTTCGAGCGGGAATGCTCCATTCAACGGCGCCACCAAAAGGTGATCGAAGAAGCGCCATCGCCCTTTTTGGACGAAGCATTGCGAGCCCAGATGGGTGCGGTGGCCGTCCAGGCTGCCAAGGCAGTGGATTACATCGGTGCTGGAACCGTGGAGTTTCTCTGCGATGCTGAGCGTAATTTTTACTTTTTAGAGATGAACACCCGCTTACAGGTGGAACATCCGGTGACCGAGTGGATTACCGGGCTTGATCTGGTGGCCTTGCAGATCCGTATTGCAGAAGGTCACCCCCTGCCCTTCAAGCAAGAAGATCTCGCCATCAGCGGTCATGCCATCGAGGCTCGGATCTACGCCGAAGACCCCCAGAGTGGCTTCCTGCCGGCGCCGGGCAAGATCGAACATCTCCACGTGCCAGCGGGCCCTTACGTTCGGGATGATTCCGGGGTGGTCTTTGGTAGCGAGGTGACCCCGCTTTACGATCCGATGATCTCCAAGCTCAGTGTTTGGGGGCAGGATCGGGCCCAAGCCATCGCCCGGCTGGATCGAGCCTTGGGCGAGTATAAGGTGATCGGTGTGACCACCAACATCAGCTTTTTGCGCCGTGTTTTGGCCGAGCCGACCTTCCAAAGCGGGGACTTTGATACGGGCTTTATCGGCAACGTGATTCAGGGGGCCAGTGAGCCTGACGAAAAATATGAAACCATCGCCATGTTGGCGGCGGTGATGGATGCTTTTGAGCGGGATGAGGCCGCTGAGGCGGCCTTCAAGCCCCAGAGCTCTGCCCAGGGCGGCGGTCAGGCCTGGCGCCGCTACCAACTGTTGGGGGGCCGGTCATGAGACGCTATGCGGTCACAGGTCGCGACGGTGAGACCCGGGTGGTGGGTGTGGAGCGAGCAGAGGACGGCCGGGTCCATTTTACCGTTGAAGACGAGGCCTATGCCTATGACGCCCGCCGTCTGCCGGGCCAAGTGATTCACCTACTCACGGGCAGCGGTGGATCCTATGATGCGGTGATCGAATGGGCCGGGGGCGAAGACCGCCTCAACGGCGAGGTCGCTGTCGGGCTCAAGGGTCAGGTCTACCAGTTTGATGTGATCGATGAACGCAAGCTGCGCATGCGGCAGGCCGTGGGTGGAGGCAGTGAAGCCACCGCCGGCAACCTCACGGCCGCCATGCCCGGCAAGGTGGTACGAGTTCTCGTGGCCCCAGGGGATGTGGTGGAGGCCGGCCAGGGCCTGCTCGTCCTCGAAGCCATGAAGATGGAAAACGAGCTCAGCGCTGCCGGCGCGGGCACCGTGAAGGGTGTTCATGTCGCGGAAGGCGACAACGTGGATAAAGGAAAGTTGCTGATCGAGATCGAGGCTAGCGAGGACTTGACCTAGAGCCGTGGGCGCCAGGTCACGCCCACGTAGGCCGCTGCTCCCCACGAGCCCCCCACAATCTTCATATCGACGGGAACCCCTGAGCCGTCGGGCTTCACGATGGCAGCATCGTCACCCGAAACCGTGGTCTTCTTGCGCGTCGCAGTTTCCCCCTCCTCCGTGCCCTCGGGCAGGGGCTCGGTGGCCGTGACCGAGATCGCATCGCCGAAGAAGCCTTGCTGAAAGGAGACGTCGGCTCGAAGACCAAGGTTTGGGGTAACCCAGAACTCGGCGGAAAGACCTGCGCTTGCGAGGCCACCGGAGACCCCCGCGCTCAGGTCATCGCCTTCACTGAAGACTCGCTCGGGGTTATCGAGTTCCACGGGAGCATTGTAGCCGTCGAGGACTGTGATCTTACCCAGGTTGGCACTGCCGCCCACAAAGCCGACTCGGAGCGGAACACCGATACTCAGTGGGCCGACCTTGCGATTGATATCGACACCAAGGGTCGCCACCAAGGCAGTGAAGGAGTTGGCTCCGCTGAAGGCCAGCTCCCCTGACCAAGCGACCGGGCCCGACCCAGCAATCCCAATGCGAGCCGCAGGAAGGAGGCCAGCGGGTACGTTATACTGCTCAAGGGGGAGGTCGATTCGACCTTCCGGGTTGCTGTCGTCCAGGGACTTCAGGCCGTGCTTTTGATGGTCGGAGAGGTGGGCATTTTGGAAGCCACTGAGCTCGAAGGGGAGCGAACCCAACTGAAAGTAACCTTTGAACTTACCTCGACGGGCGCTGCGGCGACGATTGCGTTTACGTGCTGGGCTCGCCTGGACCGGGCTGGTCGCAGGGGATGCAGTTGGAGTTGACTCTTTAAAGCGACTGTCCTGTGCAAGGGCAGGGCTGGCGAGGAGTGAAAGCGCGGCGAGAAGGCAAAGTCGAGTTGGCATCCAAAGATCCTTTTTAGGGGGTGGCACAACCTAAGGGGATCTGGTCCAGAGTGAAAGAGGCGGCTTTACCTTTTCTCTATGACCACCAAAAGGCTAGGAGCCGCCTATGACGAAGCATGACGATCGAATCGCGTGGGAAAATAGCGTGCTTGCAAAGGCTCAGGCCCGTTTTCCTGAGCGCCAAGAAGCCTTCACAGGGCCCGATGGCGATGCGCGTCCTCGGATCCTTGATCCCGATGACAGGGGCGTGAAAGACCCCCGTTACCACGAGCACATTGGCTATCCAGGGCAGTATCCGTTCACCCGGGGAGCCCAGCCCACCATGTATCGAGCTCGCCACTGGACGATGCGTCAATACGCAGGCTTCGGTACGGCGGCCGAGAGCAACGAGCGCTATCATTATCTTCTTTCACAGGGGCAAACAGGGCTTTCTGTCGCCTTCGATCTGCCGACCCAGATGGGTTACGACTCCAGCCATGCCATGGCCTCTGGTGAGGTGGGTAAGGTCGGTGTTGCCATCGATACCCTCGAGGACATGGAATTGTTGTTGAAGGGCTTGCCCCTCGACAAGATCTCCACCTCGATGACCATCAATGCGACGGCATCCACGTTGCTCGCCCTCTATGTCGCCACCGCCAAGCGCCGGGGTATTGCCCTGGAGCACCTCGCCGGCACCGTACAGAACGATATTCTGAAAGAGTATATCGCTCGGGGCACCTACATCTATCCACCGGCGCCTTCCATGCGGGTGATCACCGATATGTTTGCGTGGTGTGCGGATCATGTACCCCGCTGGAACACCATCTCCATCAGCGGCTACCACATCCGCGAAGCGGGCAGTACGGCTGCCCAGGAGCTCGGTTTTACCCTTGCTGACGGGATTGCCTATGTCCAAGCGGCCCTTGATGCCGGTTTGGATGTGGACGACTTTGCTGGGCGTTTGTCGTTCTTCTTTAATGTGCACAACGATCTCCTCGAAGAGGTCGCGAAGTTCCGGGCAGCCCGGCGCCTGTGGGCTCGGCTGATGAAGGAGCGCTTTGGCGCCAAGGTCGCCCGCAGCATGACCATGCGAATTCACGCCCAGGTGGCTGGAAGCACGCTCACGGCCCAGCAACCGGACAACAATGTCGCCCGGGTCACACTGCAGGCCCTGGCTGCGGTGCTCGGCGGCACCAACAGCCTGCATACGAACGCCCGAGACGAAGCCCTGGCTTTGCCCACGGAAACCAGCGCGCGCATCGCATTGCGAACCCAACAGATTATCGCTTTTGAATCGGGTGTTGCCGATACGGTCGATCCTCTGGCCGGTTCTTATTATGTTGAAGAGCTCACGGATCGTGTTGAAGCCGGGGCCCGGCGCTACATTGAGACCATCGACGACCTGGGCGGTATGGTGCGAGCTATCGAGCAGGGTTATCCTCAGCGAGAAATCCAGGACGCCGCGTACCGGGCCCAGCAGGCGGTGGAGACCGGCGAGGCGGTGGTTGTAGGCGTGAACCGGTTTACAGCCGATGACGACCCAGAGCCGGAACTGCTGCGGGTGGATCCCAGCATTGAGCGGGAGCAAGTGGCCCGACTGCAGAGCTTTATGAGTCGTCGAGATGGACAGGGCGCCCAGCAGGCTCTTGCTCGCCTGACAAGCGCAGCCCAGGGCAGCGAAAACTTGATGCCCTACATCCTCGACTGCGTTGAAAATGAGGCCAGTCTAGGCGAGATTGCCGACAGCCTTCGGTCTGTCTTTGGCCTTTATCGAGAGCGGGTGGTGATTTGAGGAAAATTCTCGGCAGTCTGTTCTTAATGAGTTCATGCACAGCCGCACTGGATTTGCCCGCGGCCCTTGAGATGGTCGATGGGGGCGAGGTGGTGGCGGCGGACGCAGGTCCACAACCTTGTACACCCAATCCTTGTGGCGAGGCCAACCGACAGCAATGTCGTGTCGATGAGGCCGGAGAAGCTCAATGCGATTGCAATGAGGGCTATCAGCTCACGGGGAGTCTCTGTCTGCCCCATGGTGGCGAAGACCCCGGTGAGACGGGCTGTGGTGCCGATGAGGATGGGTGTATGGCCGGCGCGGTGACCCTGACTCGGGGCGAGGCCCATGCCGGCAGCCTGGGCGGCGACGGTGACCGGGTTGATTTCTTCGTCCTCGCTACACCCAGCGTTGGCGGTGTGGAGCAGGTGACGGTCACCGTGGAGGAGGGCGGTCAGCCCACCGTTGAGATCTATGTCTTTCCCTCGGAGTCGCCGGTGGTGAGTGCAGCCAGTCCTTCCTTGGCCGCCGAGGTTCATGCAGAGGCCCAAGTGCTGATCGCACTCCGGGCCGCGGGAGAAAGCCCCCAGGCCTACACCGTGCTGGTCGAGAGTATGGGGCTCGATGACCATGGTGACACCGTGGCTGAAGCGACGACGGTTCAAAGCGGCGCCCACCCCTTTCGTTTAGAGACCACCAACGACGTCGACGTCTTGAGCGTCATGGACTTTGCGGTCGATAGCCCGCCGGCTGAGCCCAGTGCGGTCCTCCTACGGGCCGAACTCGACGAGGGCCAGGACCCCATGGCGCTACAGATGAGGGTGGGCCCCGTGGATCGGGTGGGTGAGTTCGCCTATTTCGGGGGCACGGCTCGCCACCCCGTTGACGGTGCCGGAGCCTACGGGGTCAAACTCCGCGCCCTGGATGGTGAACTGCTCAGTGGTACACTGCATATCATGGCCTTGAGTGGTGATGACCACGGTGACAGCGCCGAGTGGGCGACGGATTTGCAAGTGCGTCGGGCCGTTTCCGCCGACCTGGCCGCCGACGACGAGGATTGGTTCCGCCTCCGTGCGACCGGCAACCAAGTCTATCGGGTCACCCTCGGTGGTGCGCCCGGTCGTAACGTTGAAGTCTTCTCGCCGGTGGATCGTTTGCGGTGGAGCCTGGAGGCGATCGGCGTTTACTATGTCCACGGTCCTTTGGACTCCGATGCCTTTTTAAAGGTGAGCGGTGAGGCCGGGGCCTATACCCTTTTGGTGGAAGATCGGGCCCTCCAGGACGAGGCCGGCGAGGGCTTGGATGAAGCCCTCCCTCTAACCCCCGGCGAGGCCTTTCCCGCGGCCATCCAGTTTCTCGGTGATCGGGATCGATTCTTGTTTCCCGCCTTTCCCACGGGTGGGTGCTGGACCATAACCTTGGCTGAGGGGCGGCCCGAAGTGAAACTGACCCTGGAATTACCCGACGGCAGTGAAGAGGCCTTGGGGGCCCAGGAGGCCCTATCCTTCCAGACAGAATTCGGGGAAAGCGCCTACGCATTGGTCGAGGCCGCCCCTGGCCAGCAGGTGGAAGAACCCCTTTCTTACCAGGTCCTGGGGAACTCCATCGACCCTTGCCCGTGAACGCTGCTTGACCCACCCACCTTGCGCGGGTAGCAGAGCCCGTCATTTGAACTGTTGGAGAGGTGCCCGAGAGGCCGAAGGGAACGGTTTGCTAAATCGTCGTAGGGCAA
>PBND01000052.1 GCA_002722845.1 Myxococcales bacterium
CGCCAGCCTCCGTCTCGACTTCTAGGGTATCGCCGTCCACCACCCGCAGCACGGTGGCCGGATCCCGAAAACGCAGCGGCTCTGAGCCGACATCGCCCCCAGTGCCGGCATCAGCCGGAGACAACTCGGCCGCGGCCGAACAGCCGAGCAAAGACAACAGGAGAAGTAAGCGACTCATGGTGGGTGCCTGCCAGGCCTGAGTGTCCTCGGCAACGTGATGCCACTAGAAGCGATAGCGTTCCGACTCCTGGGCTAAGCGCCTGCTGAGCCTGCGGGCCTCGGGGATTAAGGTCTCGAGCAAGTGGTGAAACCGGGGACCGTGATTCATCTCCCGCAGATGACAGACCTCGTGGGCGACCACGTAATCGACCAGGTCTTCGTCGCAAAGCAGGAGCCGGAGGTTGAGGCGCAGACCGGAGCGGGTCGAGCAACTGCCCCAACGACGGCGCTGATGGGCGATGGTGACCGCTGGCATGGGCAGGCCCAGTTGATCACAGAAATAGGCGACTCGGGGCGGTAGGTCCCCCTGGGCTGCCCGGCGATAAAAGGCGACGACGCTTTGTTGCAAGTCGGCCCGCCGCTCTTGGGCTGACAAGGCCTGGGCCCGGTTGAGCGTGATGATCAACCGATCCCCTTCCCGCCGAGTCGTGGGGCGTCGGGACCGAGCGCCGCCGGACTCAAGGGAGATTGTGAGCTGCTGCCCAAGATAGCCAAAGGTCTCGCCAGCTTCGTAGTTTCGGGGCCCCCGAGCCACCCGCTCCTGGGCAATGCGTGCTTGGTGCTTGTCGATCCAGTCACGCCGAGCGTGGAGAAAGTCATCGATGTCTTTTTGCGGCATCCGCAAGGGCGCGCGGACCAAGAGACCGCGCTCTGGATGGATCTCCACCGCGAGACTCCGTCGTTTGCTGCGGATGATCTGCATGCTTTCCCTTTGCGCTAGGCCCTCCTTGCGCCTAACAGAGCCCCCAATCAAGGAAGCCCTTCGCCCATGCCCTCCTTTTCAGACAGCCTCGCCGAGCGGATTCTGGTCATCGATGGCGCCATGGGCACCATGATTCAGGGCTACCCCCTCGAAGAGGCTGACTTTCGCGGCGAACGGTTTGCGGACCACAGTCATCCCCTCAAGGGGAACAACGACCTGCTCAGCCTGACACAGCCCGAGATCATTCAGGCCATCCACGAAGCTTATCTGCAGGCGGGCGCGGACATCCTTGAGACCAACACCTTCAACGCCAACTCGATCTCCCAGGCCGACTACGCTCTCGAACCACTGACCTACGAACTCAATCTCGAGTCCGCTCGACTGGCCCGGGCTGCTTGCGAGTCCCAGGGACATGGCTGGGTGGCCGGGGTCTTGGGGCCCACCAATCGGACAGCGAGTCTCAGCCCTGACGTCAACCAACCCGGCTTTCGGAATGTCACCTTCGACGACTTGGCGGACACCTATGAAGAGGCCTGTCGTGGCCTCTTGGATGGTGGTGTGGACCTCCTCCTGGTGGAGACCATTTTCGATACACTCAACGCCAAGGCCGCCCTCTTTGCCATCGAGCGCTTCTTTGAGGCCCGGGGTGAGCGCATTCCGGTGATGATCTCGGTGACCATCACCGACGCCAGTGGGCGCACCCTGTCCGGCCAGACCGTCGAAGCATTTTGGCACTCCATCCGACACGTCAACCCAGTGAGCGTAGGGATGAACTGTGCCTTGGGTGCCGAAGAGATGCGCCCTTGGCTCAAAAATCTTGCCCGGGTGGCCGACTGCCCGGTCTCGGCCCACCCCAATGCCGGCCTGCCCAACGCGCTGGGCGGTTACGATGAACGCCCAGAAGATATGGCTGAGGCCATCGGCCAATGGGCCGAGGAAGGTTTGCTGAACCTGGTGGGGGGCTGCTGCGGGACCGGTCCTGAACACATCCAAGCCATTGCACAGGCTGTCCAAGGCATCAGCCCCCGCACCATCCCTAGCCCAGCGAGGCGCTGCCGCCTCTCGGGCCTGGAACCGCTCACCTTCCGCCCGGAACTCAACTTCGTGAACGTGGGCGAACGCACCAACGTCACCGGCTCTGCTCGCTTCCGCAAGCTGATCAAAGGGGGGGATTATGAAACGGCCCTGACCGTCGCCCGCCAACAGGTCGAAGGCGGAGCCCAGATCATCGACGTCAACATGGACGAAGGTCTTCTCGACGCCAAAGAGGCCATGGTGACCTTTTTGAACTTGGTCGCAAGCGAACCCGAGATCAGTCGGGTTCCCGTCATGATCGACTCCAGTCGCTTCGAAGTCATCGAGGCCGGCCTGAAGTGCATCCAAGGTAAAGGTGTCATCAACTCGATCAGCTTAAAGGAGGGCGAGGAAGCCTTCCTCGACCAAGCCCGCCTGGCCAAGCGATTGGGGGCGGCGGTGGTGGTCATGGCCTTCGATGAACAAGGTCAAGCGGACACCTTGCCGCGCCGCAAAGAAATCTGCGAGCGAGCCTACCGTTTGCTCGTCGATGCCGTGGGCTTTCCCCCAGAAGACATCATCTTTGATCCCAACATCTTTGCCGTGGGCACCGGCATCGAAGAACACGCCAACTACGCCATCGACTTCATCGAGGCCACCCGCTGGATTAAGGCCGAGTTACCCCACGCCCTGATTTCCGGTGGCGTGTCCAATCTGAGCTTTAGTTTCCGGGGCAACAACGGCCTGCGGGAGGCCATGCATGCGGCCTTCCTCTACCACGCATGCCGCGCGGGCATGGACATGGGTATCGTCAACGCAGGGCAACTGGCCGTCTATGCCGATATCGAAGATGAGCTCCTCGAGCGTATCGAAGACTTGCTCTTCAACCGCCGAGAGGATGCCACTGATCGCCTCCTTGAGGTGGCCGACCAGGCCCTGGCTCAAGCCCAAGCCAGTGGTCCGGATCTTTCCTGGCGAGAAGAGGACGTCACCAGCCGCCTTCGTCATGCCTTGGTCAAGGGAATCGATGCCTACATCGAAGAGGATGTAGAAGTCGCTCGCCAGGCCGCCGATCGACCTTTGGAGGTCATCGAGGGTCCACTGATGGACGGCATGAATGTCGTCGGCGACCTCTTCGGCAGTGGCCAGATGTTCCTGCCCCAAGTGGTGAAATCCGCTCGCGTGATGAAGAAAGCGGTGAGTTACCTCCTGCCTTATATGGAGGAAAGCGGGGACGCCGCGGCCAGCGCCGGCAAGATCCTCATGGCCACGGTCAAAGGCGACGTGCACGATATTGGCAAAAATATCGTCGGCGTGGTCCTCCGTTGTAATGCCTACGAGGTCATCGACTTAGGGGTCATGGTCCCCGCTGAGACCATTCTCAAACGGGCTGAAGAGGAAGGGGTCGACATCATCGGCCTCTCGGGCCTCATCACCCCCAGCCTCGACGAGATGGTCCATCTCGCCAGTGAAATGGAGCGACGGGAACTACGGCTTCCCCTGCTCATCGGGGGTGCAACCACGTCGGCGATCCACACGGCGGTGAAGATTGCCCCAGCCACCGAGAACCCGGTGATCCACGTGCTGGATGCCTCTCGGGCTGTGGGCGTGGCCAGCGACCTGCTCAGCGACAAGCGGGCCCAGGCCTTCATCGCCGCCAACGAAGACAAGCATGACCGGGAGCGTCGGCGCCATGCGAGCCGCCAAACCGCCGGCAAACTGTTGAGCTTGGCTGCAGCCCAAGCCAATGCCCCGACCTACGATGAGGCTGGCAAAGGGCCCACCCCCAACAGGGTCGGCCGCCAAGTGCATCTGGATTACCCCTTAGAACAACTCGTGGCCTGCATCGATTGGACCCCCTTCTTTCATAGTTGGGAGTTGAAAGGTCGTTATCCGGCGATCCTGGATGATGAAAAGCAAGGGGAGACGGCCCGCAGCTTGTTCGCCGACGCCCAAGAGATGCTTCGCCGCATCGTCGATGAGGGACTGCTGCAGGCCCAGGCAGTCTACGGCCTGTTTCCTGCAGCCCGCCGGGGCGATGACATTCAACTCTTCGATCCCGAATCCGGGGCTGAAACCATGTTGATCCCCTGTTTACGGCAACAACGGGGGCGGAAAAACGCCAACAACCTCTGCCTGGCCGATTTCGTTGCTGAAACCGAGGATTTCGTCGGTTGCTTTGCTGTGACAGCGGGCCATGGACTGGACGCGATCGTCGCAGCCTATGAAGCCGATGACGACGACTATTCCGCCATTTTGGCGAAGGCCCTTGCGGACCGACTTGCGGAGGCCTTCGCTGAACGTTTGCACTTTCAAATCCGCACGGAGGACTGGGGCTATAGCGATGAGGTCTTCGACAACGAGGCCCTCATCAAAGAGACCTACCGGGGCATTCGCCCGGCGCCGGGCTATCCAGCCTGCCCCGATCATTCCGTCAAACCGGCCCTTTTCGAATTTCTCGGCGCCGACGAAATCGGCATGAGCCTGTCGGAAAACCACGCCATGTTGCCGGCAGCTAGCGTCAGCGGTTTCTACTTCGGCCACGCCGACAGCCGTTATTTTGGCCTGGGGCTCATCACCGAAGAGCAGGCTAAGGACTATGCTGAGCGTCGGGCCATGACCTTAGCCGACGTCCGCCGCTGGCTCCAACCAAGCCTTGCGGACTAAGGGGCGAGTAACTCGTCAATCTTCGCCTTAAAGTGCTCGAACGGCAGCGCACCGGCGACCTTGTGTCCATTCAGGAAGAAGTTGGGTGTGCCCCGAGCCCCTACACGGGCCGCTTCTGCCTTGTCCCCATCGACCTTGGCTCGAATCGCTGGTGATTTCACATCCATACGCCATTGGGCCAGATCGAGGCCAGACACCCGGCCCGCAAGGGTCTCGATTAAATCCGGGTTCAATTGCCGCGAATGCTCAAACAAAAGATCGTGCATGGGCCAAAAGTAACCTTGAACCCCCGCGGCCTCTGCGGCCCTCGCCGCTAAGTCCGCATGGGCATGAAAGCTCAAGGGTAGGTGGCGAAAGACCAACTGGACCTGATCTGGGTAGGCTTCTAGGACCTGCTCCATCACCGCCGCCGCACGCACACAAAACGGGCATTGAAAGTCGCTGAACGAGACGATGGTGACCTGGGGCGCCTTGGCGCCGAGGGCCATCGCTCCCTCCCGATGCCGAATCTCCACCGGTCCTTCCGGCTCCGGTGGCGGCCGACGGCGGGCCGGCTTCGCCTCGACTTCTTTGCGGGCCCCATCAGCGGTCAGCCGATCATAGAGTCCCGCACGCTGGCCCCCATAGTGAAGGTCGACGAGGGCCCGTCCCAAGGCCTCCTTGACCGCCTCCTCGAAGCGCTCATAGGGCTGGGCCCCAGACATTTTCCGGCCGTTGATGAAGAAGCCCGGTGTCCCCCGAGCCCCCCGGCTCACCGCCTGCTGCTGCTGGGCCTCGATCCGCTTCTTGAGCGCTGGACTTTCCATGTCCCGCTGGAAGCGGCCTAGATCCAAATTGAGTTCGGCGGCTAAGCGTAAAAAGAGTTCCTCCCCCAAGTCTCCTTGCTCCTCAAAAAGGCGGTCATGCATGGGCCAGAACTGCCCCTGAAGCCGGGCTGCCTCGGCCGCTAAGGCGGCCGGCATCGCTTGTTTGTGAAAGGCGAGGGGGTTGTGGAAGAAGACGACGCGCAGGTCAGCAGCCATCGGGCTCTTCAGGAGTTTTTTGAGCGTCCCATCAGCCCGCTTGCAAAACGGACATTGAAACTCGCTGACGACCACAAGGGTGACCAGGGCATCGCTGGGTCCAATGCTGGGCTCATCAGCGACCGGGAAGTGGTAAACCACTGGATTGGCGCTGGCGAAGACCAACAGCGTGCCGAGTAGATAGGACATGAGAAAACTCCCGGTGATCTAAGGGGGCATCACCCCAGGAAAAACAAAAGACCCCCGGCTTCCCAGGGGTCTCTCGTTAAGCTTGCTATGGGGACTGACGAAGCAATCAGCCACCCTTCTTCTTCAGAGCCGCATCAATCTTCGCTTTGAAGGTCTCAAAGGGAAGCGCACCGGCGATATGTTCACCGTTGATGTAGAAGTTGGGCGTCCCGCGAGTTCCGGTCCGGGTGGCTTCGGCCTTGTCCGCGGCCACCTTGTCCTTCACCGCCTTGGACTCCCGATCCTTCTCCCACTGGGCGAAGTTCAATCCCTTGATGCCCTTGGCGAGTTCGTCGATCTTCTCCGGGCTCAGCTGCCGATAGTTGGCAAAGAGTGCATCATGCATCTCCCAGAACTTGCCCTGGTTGTTGGCGGCCTGGGCTGCCCGAGCAGCCAACTCTGCATTCTTGTGGAAGGAGAGGGGCAGGTGCTTAAAGACGAAGCGAACCTTGTTTCCATAGGCCTTCTTGATCTGCTCGACGACCCGTGCCCCCTTTTCACAGAAGGGGCATTCGAAGTCGCTGAACTCGTAAATTGTGACCGCAGCGTTTTTGGGGCCGAAGCCCACATCCATGGGGTGATTCTTGACCTTGACCGGGCCCTTGGGCTTGGGCGGTGCGCCAGCGGGTCCGCCGCCACCGACACTCTTGCCTGCTTCGGCTTTCGCCACCGCAGCGGCGGCCTTGGCGAGGGGCGTCCCCTTCTTGATCTCCGCATCAACCTTCTTTAGCTCCGCATCGATGATGGTCTTGAAGCTTGCGAAGGGCATGGCGCCCCGCACGGGCACACCATTGACATAGAAGTTGGGGGTTCCCCGGGCACCGATCTTCATGCCTTCAGCCTGTTGAGCTTTCACTAAAGTCTTGAGGGCCGGGTCCGCCATGTCCTTCTTGAAGCGGCCCATATCCAAGCCGATCTTCTTCGCAATGGCGTCGTAGCGAGCCTGGTTCAGGCCGCCCCGAGGGGTCTTGAAGAGCTCGTCGTGCATGGGGAAGAATTTGCCCTGCCGGCCGGCCGCTTCGGCGGCAATAGCTGCTGCCTCAGCGTTCTTGTGAAAGCCAAGGGGGTTGTGCCGGTACTCGAAGTACACGTCTTTGGGGTAGTTCTTCATGATCTCTTCGACGACCTGGGCACCGCGGGTGCAGTAGGGGCATTCGAAGTCGCTCCACTCGATGAGGTGGATCTTTGCAGGCCAGGCGCCTTTACCCCGAGGGGCTTTGGCGCTAGCCGTGAGGTTGATCCGCTTTTCCGCCGGGCGGCTGGGCCGCTTCGGCTGGGCTTTGGGATCGAATTTATTCTTCGCCCGCACCCGCTGCGTGGCGCCGTTCTTGATCAACTCGTTGTAGATATTCTCTGGTGCGACGCCCTTGGCCTGCTGAATCTTCGCCAGGGTCAGACCCACCTCAACGAGTTCTTCGAACTTCGCCAAGGGCTGGGCACCGCTGAGCTTGCGTCCATTGATGAAGAAGCTCGGGGTACCACCGGCACCCAACTTACGGGCCAGGGCTTGCTGGTCCTTGATCTTCTTCTTCAAGCCCTCGTCTTTCATGTCGGCTTGGAACTTGGCCTTATCCAGGCCCAGTTCTTCCGCATACTTCTCGAGATCGGGGAGCTTCAGGGCTTTCTGGTTGGCGAAGAGCTTGTCGTGCATCTCCCAGAACTTGCCTTGATTGCCCGCAGCTTCAGCGGCCAGCGCCGCGTTCATGGCGTTTTTGTGGAAGCTCAGCGGATTGTGGAAGAAGGCAACTCGGATGTCCTTGCCATACTTACCCGTGGTCAGGTCCTTGATGGTGGGCCCAACCTTAGAGCAGAAGGGGCATTCAAAGTCGCTGATCTCAATAATCGTGACCAGCGCATCCTTGGGACCTTTAACCCGGGCTTCACCCAACTCAACCTTGTAGACCGGCTCATCGTTTGAGCAGGCCTTAACCAGCGGGCTGTCGCAGGCGTCAGCGCTCTTCCCGGCGGCTACAGTGTCAGCCCCTGACGACCCCCTGTTCAACTGCGTGCCAACAAAAACACCCAGGCCCGCGGCCACCAACAGACTAAAAATCTTGAGGCCGAAGCCGCTACTATCTTGCTGCATTCATTCACTCCAAAGAATCAAAGCCGACGCCTGCTCGCGCAAGGCGGGCGGCGCTCCATAAGGAGAGGGTGGGCTTGGGTCAACCGGAACCGCCGTTGGCAGCAGGTATTCCGGACCGAAAGCCGGGCTCGAAAACCGATTACTGGAGCAGCTCGGCGTAGACGTCCAAGTGCTCGACGGCGACCAGCACCCCTTGAACCACCGCATGCAGCGGGTTTTCGGCCCGCCGCATGGGCAGCCCGTGGGTGACCTCGTGGAGGTGGTCATCAAGGCCCAAGAGGTTCGACCCTCCTCCCGCAAGCAGGATGCCGTGCTCGATCAGATCGGCGGCCAACTCGGGTGGCGTGTCCTCGAGGACGCTTTTTACCGCACCGTCGATGTCTTCGACACAGCCGCTGATCGCATCGCGAATCTCCGCGCTGGTCACGGTGATGCTACGGGGCACACCGGCCCGGATGTGCCGCCCCCGGACATCGATCTCGAGCTCCTGGGACAGAGGATGGGCGCTGCCGATCTTCATCTTGATCTTCTCGGCGGTGGACAGGCCGATCATGATTTCATGGCCCTCTCGGATCGCCTGCTGAATCGCGACATCCAAGGCATCCCCGGCCACCCGCAACGTTTTGTACGCAGCCATGGCCCCTAAGCTGATGACCGCCACATCCGTGGTGCCGCCGCCGATGTCGACGATCATGCTCCCCCGTGGCTCATTGACGGGCAATCCAGCCCCGATGGCCGCGGCCATCGGCTGTTCGATGAGGTGGACCTCCTTCACGCCGGCTTTGAGCGCTGCATCGCGCACCGCCTTCGTCTCCACCTGGGTGATGCCGGCCGGCACGGAGATGAGGATCCGGCTTCTCAGCGGTACCCGGCCCGTGGCCTTACGGATGAAGTGCCGAATCATCTCCTCGGTCACATCAACGTCGGAGATCACGCCCTCACGCATGGGGCGGATGGCCTGAATCGTCGACGGTGTGCGACCGAGCATCTCTTTGGCTTCTCGGCCCACGGCCACAACCTGGGTCGGTCGAGCCCCCTTGCGGATCGCCACCACACTCGGCTCGTCGAGTACGATCCCCTGTCCACGCACGGCCACCACCGTATTGGCGGTGCCAAGGTCGATGGCGAGATCAGTGGTAAACGGGAATCCCCACCAGGCCAAAGGCTCGATCCTCCAGAAGTCCAGCCGCCAATTCGAAGACCGGAGCCCTCCTGTCAACGACCCATTGGGAAATGTCTAAAGCCTAGCGTAGGAGATAGGTGAGAAAACCCATGCCGAATCCTTGGAAAGAGTGGATTGAGCGGGCCCAGGATCTGGGTTTTACAGAAGCACCTTCACGCTCCCCTGAACAGATGGCGAGAGCATCCGATTCAAGGCCAGAGCGAACACAGCATCGCGCTGCACAGCCCCCCCTTGAACCTAAACCTGTAGGGTTCCTGTCCCACATCTCGGGTCAGGGTGACCCGAACTCCGACTTGGTCATTATCGTAGCCCCGGACCCATCCGACCCCCATGGCGACCCACTGAGTGAGCCCGCTGATCTGTTACTGACAGCGATGATCGAAAAAGGTCTCAACGTAGCACGAAGTTCGATCTATATTATCCAACTCACTGATCCTCATGCCTCGAAGCTTACAGGCTCGATGGCCAGCACAGAGGTTGTGGCGACCCAAGAGCTTCAGAACCACGTCGTCAAACTACACCCGAAAGCGATTCTAACGCTGGGAATCAAGGCCTTAGATTATGTACAGCCTGGTTCAGATAATATCCATCAGCGACGAGGCCAGTGGTTTGACTACCAAGGTACCCCGACCCTCCCAACCCATCATCCGAGCTACCTTTTGAGACAGCCAGAAGAAAAACGTGCCGCTTGGCAAGATCTGCAGGCATTGATCCTTCATCTGGGGTGGTCTCGATGATCCTTCTCTTCTCGCTCATGTTGGCCAACCCCGTCGACGGCCCGACTCGAACACAAATTCAGGTGGAGGCCCTCGGCCAACCAGATCATCGGGGGGAACTGCAGGCCGAACTGGCTCGGGTGCGCAGTGAACTGGCTGAGCTGCAGGCTGTGGTGGCCGCCATGCCCGATGGCCCGACAAAGGATCAGGAATTGGCCCGCCTGCAGGAATTCGAGTCGCTCACCCAGCGCCTAAATCAGCGCATCGCTGAATTGCCAACAGCGAGTTCCCCCCCTGAGGCCTCGAAGCCCCCCATCAAGGTGACGCCCATCGAGATCGTGCCAAAAGACGGGTCACCGGCTCGCCCCCCCCTGCTGTTTCTTGGACTCGGCCTGCTGCTCGGCGTCCTGCTGGCTGCCCTGGCCTGGCCGCGCATGCTCGACCCCAGTCAGGCGCCTCATGCCCCTCCAGGCCCCGGTCGACTGGTCGTCACCGCCGGCATTTTAGGGGCCCTTGGCCTGAGTCTTCCCAGCCTAGGATACGCCCAAGATCCCATCTTGTTCTTGTGGATGGCCCTCTCCGCTGGCCTGCTTATTCGTCTCTCGGGTCTTTCCCTTGGTTCCCAGATGCAGCGGTTTCTGCTAGATCGCAGCCGCCCTTTGAAGAGGTCCCATGAGCAATCAAGACCAACTGGTTCAAGCGATCACCCAGGAAGTGGAGAAGCGCCTGCAGGCGATGAGGCCTGAGGCCGAATCCAAACGCAGTTGGCATCAGGAGGATGCGGCCCTACGGAATCGCCGCCAGCGCCCCCTCCCCAAGGTCAGCCCTGCAGCCAGTGCGGGCACGGATGGCAAGCAATACGCCAAATTGATCGACCACACCCTGTTGAAGCCCGAGGCCAGTGAACAGCAGTTGGCTAAAGTCTGCCAAGAAGCCCGGGAGCACGGCTTCTACTCGGTCTGTGTGAACTCCTGCAATGTCCGCTTCGTGGCCAAGCAACTGGCCGGATGTGACACACTGCCCATCGCTGTTGTCGGCTTCCCGCTGGGGGCCCAGCGCCCAGATGCGAAGGCCTATGAAGCTCGGCAGGCCATCCGGGACGGGGCCCAAGAAATCGATATGGTCGTCAACTTGGGGGCACTGAAGTCCAAAAACTATGCCCTCGTGCTCGAAGATATTCGCGCCGTCGTGGAGGCCAGTGCGCCATTGCCAGTCAAGGTGATCTTAGAGACCGCCCAACTCGACGAAGAAGAAAAAGTGATCGTCTGCGCGCTGACCAGTGCGGCGAGAGCGGCATTCGTGAAAACCAGTACGGGCTTTAGCACGGGTGGTGCCACCATCGACGATGTGAGCTTAATGCGGCGGGTCGTCGGTGGCGAGATGGGCGTCAAAGCCAGTGGTGGCGTGCGCAATGCCGCCGATGCCGCGGCTATGGTCGCAGCCGGTGCGACTCGCCTCGGCTGCAGCAGTTCGGTAGCCGTGGTCACCGGCGGTACAGCCAGCGGAAACTACTGAGCATGGATGTCCGCAGTCTGATTCAGCAAAAACGGGATGGTGCTGCGCTGAGCGAAGCGCAGATTCAGAGCATTATCGATGCTTATGTCCGGGGCACCATGGCCGACTACCAAATGAGCGCTTTGGCCATGGCCATCTTTTACCAGGGCCTCAACGACGACGAACTCCAGGCTTGGACCACGGCCATGGTGAACTCGGGGGTGCGCCTCAAGATGGCCTCGGTACCTGGGGCCAAGGTGGATAAACACTCCACAGGTGGGGTGGGCGACAAGATGAGCATTCCCCTCGCCCCCTTGGTGGCAGCTTGTGGCGCCCAGGTCCCTATGATCAGTGGGCGAGGGCTCGGACTCACCGGTGGGACGCTGGATAAACTCGAAAGCATCCCTGGTTTTCAAACCCGCCTCGAAGAGGCCGACTTTGAACGGGCGGTGGCTGAGAATGGTTGTGCCATCGTGGGTCAAACCGATGATCTCGTGCCCGCCGACCGAAAACTGTATGCCCTGCGAGACGTCACCGGCACCGTCGCCTGTGAGCCGCTGATCGTCAGCTCGATCCTCAGCAAAAAGGTAGCCGAAGGCATCGACTCCCTCATTCTCGATGTCAAATGTGGCTCCGGTGCGTTCATGAAAGAGATCAGCGCAGCCCGAAGCCTGGCCACTCGATTGGTCGCCACGGCAAAAGGGCAGGGCCTGCAATGCGGCGCCCTGATCACCGACATGAACCAGCCCATTGGGACCATGGTCGGGAACGCCCTGGAGATTCGCGAAAGTATCGCCCTCCTCAAAGGGGAAGGCCCCCAAGACAGTTGGAACCTCATCCTTGAACTGGGAAGCCGCATGCTGGTCTACGCTCGGGAGGCCCGCAGCATCGATGATGGCAAGGAACTTCTTGAGAGCGCCCAGCGACGGGGAAGAGCCCTGGCCCGCTTCGAGGAGATGATCGAGATTCAAGGGGGAAACCCGGCGATCATCGACAATCCGGACCTCTTACCCACCGCCAACGCACGGGTTGAGGTCAAAGCCGAGCGAGATGGACTCCTGGCCGCCTGGAACGCAACCGATGTGGCCCGGGCCGCCTCCGTGCTTGGCGCGGGCCGGCAGAAGGTCGAGGACCAAGTCGATCCCGCAGTCGGCGTCGAGCTGCTTGTGGAACCGGGGCAAAAGATTGGCTCGGGCGATGTGCTTGCCCTGCTGCACGTGAACGACAAAGGCCGTGCGGAAGCCGAAGCATTGGTACGACAAGCGGCTCAATTCGAAGGCCCGGTCCAACTGCGCAAAGACCGAGTTCTGGACTGGATCGAGTGAACCTCCTCTTTGCGGCGCTGATGCTTGCTGCCCCCCCTGAGGCTGCCTCACCCCCGCCCCTTCCCGCTCCCAGCCAGGTCCTCAACCTGAAGGTCGAGTTGCGTAAACTCCACCGAGTCGCCAGCGGCGAAAGCAGTACCAGCACGCCAGTCCCCGTGGCCACCGACCCCTGGCGGCGGGCCGTGAGCGGGATGGGACTCCTGGTCATGATCGGCTTGGCCTGGCTCATCAGCACCAAGCGCCGATCCGTCGATTGGCGCCTTGTGGCGGTGGGCGCAGCCCTGCAAGTCGTCTTCGGTCTCATCGTGTTAAAAACGAGCGGTGGTGAGTGGTTTTTTAGTCAACTCAACGACGCCGTGAACAGCTTTCTCTCCTACTCGACAGAAGGCGCTCGTTTTCTCTTCGGTAACCTCGTGCAGAACAACATCCCCACGGGAACCCCGGTGGCCGACCCGACCATGGGCCCGGTTTTAGACTTCAATCAAACCGGCTGGGCCAATGCGGGGGCCTATTTCGCCTTTGGCGTGCTGCCCACCTTGATCTTCTTTTCCAGCGTCATGGGCGTCCTCTACCACCTCGGTGTCATGCAGAAACTGGTGGGCTGGGTCGCCTGGGTGATGCGCAAAACCCTGCGTACCAGTGGTGCAGAGAGCTTGTCGGCCGGCGGCAACATCTTCCTTGGACAAACCGAAAGCCCTCTGCTGATTCGCCCCTATGTCTCGAAGATGACCGAGAGCGAGTTGATGGCTGTCATGGTCGGTGGCTTCGCCACGGTCGCCGGGGGCGTCATGGGAGCCTTCGTCCTCATGCTGCGGGGCTACTTTCCAGACATCGCTGGTCACTTGATCGCCGCTTCGGTCATGAGTGCTCCCGCAGCCTTGGTGATGGCGAAAATCATGGTTCCAGAAACAGGCCAGCCTCTGACCCAGGAGGGGGTTGAGCATAAGTTTGACAAAGAGAGTGTCAACGTCATCGATGCGGCCGCTCGGGGCGCCGGCGATGGACTGATGCTGGCCCTCAATGTGGGCGCGATGTTGATCGCCTTCGTCGCCCTTGTCGCCATGATGAATGCGGGCTTTGTGGCCCTGGGCGACACCTTCGGCATGGACCAACCGCTCACCATGGAGCGTATTCTCGGCTGGATACTCGCCCCCCTCGCTTGGGTCATGGGCTGCGACTGGGCCGACGCCAGTTTTGTCGGCAGCCAACTGGGCGTCAAAACCGTGGTGAATGAATTTGTCGCCTACCTCAACTTGGCCGGAAACATGGCCAGCGATCAGCCGATCTCGGGACGCTCCGCGGTCATCCTGACCTATGCCCTTTGCGGTTTCGCCAACTTCAGCTCCATCGCCATTCAAATCGGTGGGATCGGCGCCATCGCACCGGAACGCCGCAGCGACCTCGCCCGCCTGGGATTACGAGCGATGATCGGCGGCAACTTGGCAGCTTTTATGACCGCCTGTGTCGTGGGGATGATCCTCTAGACTGAACAATCTGTGCAATTGGGCCGACCCATTGCTCTAAGGAAAGAGATCCTTAAGGGAGAAGCCTATGACCAGCCCGGCAGAGATTCTGAGTCTCGTGGAGGCGGCGGCGACCCAGATCCGACAGCGGAGTTCGATCGCACCCAAGGTGGCGCTGGTGCTCGGGAGCGGACTGAATATTCTTGAAGAAGGCGTCGATGGCGACCGCATCCCATATAGCGACCTGCCGGGCTTCCATGTGCCCACCGTCTCCGGCCACAGTGGTCAGTTGGTCCTGGCCAACCTCAACGCAGTGCCAGTGATGATATTTTCCGGCCGGCCCCATCTCTACGAAGGCACCGAGCCCTGGCGCCTCGGCCTCCTTCCCCGGCTCGCAAAAGCCATGGGAGCGACGGCTTTTCTCGTCACCAATGCCGCCGGTGGTATCCCCGGCAAAGGGGTGCAGACCGGCGATCTCATGCGCATCACTGATCACATTAATCTCCAGGGTAGAAACCCCCTGATCGGTCCCCACGACGATCAGCTCGGTGCTCGCTTTCCCGATATGGGAAGGGCCTACCACCGAAAGGGTGGGGAGCTCCTCGATGAACTTGCGGCCACCGCCGGCATCGGACTCAAAAAGGGCGTCTATGTGGGCGTCTTGGGCCCTTCTTATGAAACCCCTGCGGAAGTGCGCATGTATGGGCAGATGGGCGGACACGCGATCGGCATGAGCACGGTGGGCGAAGTGACGGTGGCGAATCAGGTGGGACTGTGCGTGGCCGGCATCTCCTGTATTTCAAACATCGCTGGCGGTAACGATGGCACCGACGTGCTCAGTCATGCAGAGGTCAAAGATGCGGTCGCCGCGGCTGGCAATGACATTCGCCGCCTGATCCGAGACGCTCTGCCGGGCCTAAGCCAACTGGCGCCCTAAAAAAGAGTGCCCAAAGGGCACGGGCGCGATTGACGAAAATCTGGGCACTCCTGTACCCCCGACGGGTGGGGACCGGTTAGGGAACTGGTCCGCTTTGGGACGATGGGATGAATTTGGCAAACCTCCCGCTCTGGGTTCTCCTTCTGGTCGGTGGACTGATCGTAGTCTCTGCGGTCATGATCGGGATGAAAATCGGGCGCACAAAAGGATACGCTCGCGGTCGTCGAGTGGAGCGCCGAGTCCAAAAAAGAAAGCAGCGCCGAGCCGCGGCTCGGGCCGAGTCAGAAGTGGAAGCCACCGACATCCACGACAGCCAATTGGGCGCAGAACTGCCCAGTGCCGACCTGAACGAACTCGACGTGGATGCGGTGATGCCGGTGGTGCGAGACCACTTAGACGAGATCCTTCTCCGCCTCGAAGAGGAAGGCACCTACAGCGAAACCGAGACCCGCAAAGAGTTGATCTGGAAGAACAGTGTCCTCGACGCCTACGTGGGCAAGCACGTGCTTCATCGGCTCGAAGAAGAGCGCCGGGGCAAGGCGCTCATTGCGGGCCAACTCAACATCGCTGATGCCGGCGAATGTACCATTCTCTTTATGGATCTACGGGGTTTTACCGCGGTCACTCAACAACTGGGTCCCAGCATCACCCCCTTGCTCATCAACTACTACCTCAAGTCCGTCACCCGCGTGATTCACGCTTTTGGTGGCACCGTCGATAAGTTCATCGGCGACTGTGTGATGGCCACCTGGGGTCTGCCCCATGAGCATCCCACAGGGCCCCTGTCCGCGGTCCAATGCGGACGGGCCATGGTCGAAGCGGTCGAGACGGTGAACTCCTTCCTCTTTGACGAGATTCAGAAAGCAGGGCTTCGGGTGACCGAGGAAGGGGCTGTGACAAAGAAGTCGAAGAAGAAGATCGGCGACGATCAAGCGGACTATGAGCGTAAGCTGAAGGGGGTGGCCCAGAAGCTACTCCACCCCTCCATTGGCATTGCCACTGGCCTTGTCGCTGGCCTGTCCATGGGCGGCCCCGAGCGGCGCTCTTACTCGGTGATCGGCAAAGCCGTGAATCGGGCGGCCCGTTTAGAGGCCGCTACCCGCAAAGAGAACTGCGACTTGCTTATCGACAACGAGACCTATGAGATCATTAAACAGGAAGGGGCAGCCGCGGACATGAAGCGGGCCGACCTACGAGACCTCAAGGGTCTTGGCTATCGGCAAGCCTGGCAGTGGAGTCGCTCCACCGTGGGCAGTCTCCACGACCCAGACGCCCCTATCTCGGTAGACCCTCTGTGAAATCACTCCCATTCGCCCTCGTTGGGGCGCTGCTCCTCGCCGGCTGCGCTGCGCCTCAGAAGCCGCCCCCCCGCCGGGAAGCGCCCAGCTTTCCCCCGCTCCCCTCGGCCCTTCCGGCGCCGCCCGAAGCGAGCGAGTTGCCCAAGATTGTGGACAGCTCCCTGCAGTTCTTCTTCAGCCCCCCGCGCCAAAACGGAAAGGTCCGGGTCCGGGTTGAGTTCAAGGTCAACGGCTATCTGGAGGCCGATGACCTGGTCGCTCTTGAATTGACCAAGCGGCGACGCCCGGTCGGTCGACGCCTGGAGTGCCCCCAGCGACGAAGCGCCCGCAGCGGGGTCACCGTCGAATGCACCGCAAAAAGCGACTCTACCGCCGGCGAAATCCCTGTCAGCGCAGGAACCTATGACTTCCTGATCTCTCTGAAGCGGGAGGGGCGCTATAAGCCGCTGCGCCGAGGGCGCTTCCAGGTCTTTAAGTGCAGCGCGGGCGTCTGCCTCAATCGGGATGGCATCCTCGGTGAGCATTGGGCCCACTTCGAGAATCGCAAGGACCCCCGCCTGGTGTTCCGCCTCGCGTTCAAGAGTCGCTCGGCCATGCCAGCAATGCATCCGGATCCCAAGCGACAAGCCAAGGCAAAAGCGGGGACCGCCGTGGAGACCCTGACCACCACCTGTTATGCGGGAAAAAAGAAGCTCGGGCGGAGCTCCGAGAGCTTCATGGTTCTCGAGGATGACGGCGTCTGGGTTGAGTTACTGGCCCGCAGCGACCTCTTTCTTCAGGACCTCCAGGATCTGGGGAAGGGTCCCCTGCGCTGCAAGGTGAATTTGAATGCGAAGCCCTTTGCAGACCTGCGCTTAATTCTCGATGAGGATGGCGGTCTTGTGCCCCACCCGGCGCAGACAGGCGAGAAGGGACTTCAGAGCCCCTGGTGGTGGGTGAAAGCCTATCGTCCGGGCCGACAGGATTCCCGAGCGAAAGCCGGCGCTCGCAGCATTAAGCGACTGCGGCTCAACGGTCGCTTCTAGGCCAGTTGAATCTGGTCTGCACCGTGAAGGCCGGCCGGATAAATGGTCTGAATCGCGGCTCGGCTGGCCTCAGGGTCATCGGTAAAACACAGACGGGTTCGTCCGGCGCCGGATCGGGCATCGGGGTACATCCTATAAAGAGACTGGGCCACCGCCTCGCTGGAGTCGATGATGGCGAGGCCTTCGGGGAGTCGAGCCGCAAGATGGTCTTTCAAGACCGGGTAGTGGGTACAGCCTAGAATCAGCGCCGCCGGCGTTGGCTGAAGCAGATCACTCAAATAGTGGTCGATCACACCATCGAGAACGACACCCGGGGGCCAGCCCTCCTCGACGAGGGGGACAAAGAGCGGGCAGGCCCGCTGGCGGATCTGGCGACCGGGCAGGGTCTCATTCAAGGCCCGAAGATAAGCTTGGGAGCTGACGGTTCCCCGGGTGGCGAGCACCAAAATGGGGCCCTTTGAGTGGGCGGCGGCGGCCGCTGACGCTGCCCCTGCGAGCACCACACCCGTCACCGGTAGAGGCGAACAAGCTGTGCGCACGGCCTCGGCCCCGTAGGCACTGGCTGTATTGCACGCGATCACCAGATGGTCACAACCCTGATCCACGAGCCACTGGGCACATTCGAGAGCGTATTGCTTGACCGTCTTTGCGCCACGCCCACCGTAGGGAACCCGGGCCGTATCCCCCAAGTAGAGCAAATCGGCCCCGGGCAAACGAGCCCGGATAGCCGCAAGCACGGTCAGTCCGCCCACGCCGGAGTCAAAAATACCGATTCTCACGAAGGACGCCCGATGCAGTGATACCGAAAGCCCATGCGGCCCATCTTCTGCGGCGAATAGAGGTTGCGACCATCGATGATAATGGCTGCTTTCAAACTCGACTTGATGCGTTCGAGATCGGGGGCTCGGTAATCGGACCAGTCGGTAAAGATGACCAGCGCGTCGGCCCCCTCGAGGGCATCATAAGCGCCTTGGGCGTAGTGCACCCCCGCAGGGAGTTCCTTGCGGGCATTGTCCATGGCCACGGGATCGTGGGCTTGAACTCGTGCCCCCGCCTCCAAGAACGCAGGGATGCAGTAGAGGGCCGGTGCTTCCCGCATATCATCGGTCTTGGCTTTGAAGGCCAAGCCCCACACCGCCAGGGTTTTTCCCCTAAGGTCCGCACCAAGCACATCGTGGACTTTGCGAATCAAAATGCGCCGTTGTTCCTGATTGACCTGATCCGTCGCTTCGAGGAGTCGCAAGGGAACACCATGCCTACGACCGGTGTGGGCGAGAGCCTTCACATCTTTAGGAAAACAGGAGCCCCCATAACCACAGCCCGCATAGAGAAAGGCGGGCCCGATGCGGGAATCACTGCCGATCCCGAAACGAATCTCTTCGATATCGGCCCCCACTTCATCACAAAGACGAGCCATTTCATTCATGAAGGAGATCCGCGTCGCCAACATGCCGTTCGCCGCGTACTTCGTCATCTCCGCGGAACGAACGCCCATGGTTAGCGTCCTGCGCTCCTTACGGTTGAAGGGTTCGTAGAGGGCTTCGAGTTCCTCACGGCTTTGCTCGTCCTCGACCCCGAGAATAATGCGATCCGGGCGAGTGAAGTCGTTGACCGCATCGCCTTCCTTCAAAAATTCCGGGTTGGAGGCGACCCGGTGGGCGAGATCACTATGGGCTTCAAGAATGCGACGGACCCGATCGGCTGTGCCGACGGGAACGGTCGACTTGGTGACCACCAACTTGGCGTCTGTGGCCGCTTGGGCAATCTGGCGAGCCACCACCTCGACGGCTGCCAAATCGGCACTGCCATCCTCGTCTTGGGGCGTACCGACCGCGATCATCACCACGGTGGCATGGCGAATTCCTTCGGCGAGGTCGGTGGTAAAGAACAGTCGTTCACGAGCCTGAGTCCGCTGGACGATCCGCTCGAGACCTGGCTCGAAAATGGGGACTTCACCGGCCTGGAGGCGCGCTATTTTCTCCCCGTCGATATCGATGCAAGTGACATGGTTACCAGCGTCTGCGAGGCAAGCTCCGCTGACCAACCCCACATAGCCCGTACCAATGACCGCCAGTTTCATCCGCCACCCCTCGTCTGGGCAGCGATAACGGCGGGATAGCCGGCGAGCAAGGTATATGACCCCTCCACGGCGGTTGACAGGCCGGCCTGGACAGGGAAGCAAGTGAGCATGGCAGTTCTCGTGACAGGTGGTGCAGGCTTTATCGGTTCCCATGTGGCCGAAGCCCTTTTAGCTCGGGGCGAGTCCGTGGTGGTGGTCGACAATCTCAACAGCTTTTACGACCCCCAATTGAAGCGCCAGAACCTGGAAGCCATCGATCACCCCCAACTCAAGGTGATCATTGGCGATCTCGCCGATGGAGACATCCGAGCCCAGGGACTTGAGGGCGTGGATCGGGTGATTCATCTCGCCGCCAGCGCGGGGGTCCGACCCAGCATTGAAGACCCCGCAAAATACGTTCACCAGAACCTGATGATTCCCACCTTACTGCTGGAATCCATGCGCACAGCGGGCATCTCGAAGCTGGTCTGGGCCAGTTCCTCTTCCGTTTACGGCGATCACCTTGAGACCCCCTTTGCCGAGTCCGCTTCCGTGATGAAGCCTGTCAGCCCCTATGCGGCCACCAAAGTGGGCGGAGAGGCCCTCGCGGCCTGTTACAACCATCTCTACGGCATGGACATCACCAGCCTGCGTTTCTTTACGGTCTATGGCGAACGGCAACGCCCCGAGATGGCCATTCATAAGTTCGCCCGATTGATGATGCAGGATCGCCCGATTCCCCAGTTCGGGGATGGCAGCACGGCTCGAGATTACACCTATATCGGTGACATCGTTCCCGGTGTCTTGGCGGCCCTCGATCGCTTAGGCGGCTGCCACGTCTACAATCTTGGGGAGGCAGAGATGGTTCGTCTCGATCGCCTCATCGCCGCCATCGGCCAGGCCATCGGCAAGACACCAGTGGTCGAGGTCATGCCCCTCCAGCCGGGGGATGTGACCCGAACGAACGCGGCGATCCAGCGGGCTCAAACCGACCTGGACTACCAACCGACCACGTCCATCGAAGGGGGGCTCGCTCGCTTTGCCGACTGGTTTCTGGCCCGCCCGTGGCTCTGGCAAGACACATGAAGCTAGCCCTCGCTTTTTGCCTAGCGGCCACGCCATCGGTGGTACCCACAACAGCAGAAACCGGTCGGGACCGGCCTCTCAATTGGGTGGATGCCGGCCTGCTCCTCGGGGGAGCCGCCGGCTACCTGGGCCTGCACAAGGGCGGCTCCGATTGGGCCTTGATCGATTGGCCTGTGCCCCCAGCTGGCCCCCAGTGGCAAGAAGACACGGTCCCCACCACCGCCGTGATCGGGACCGGTGTCCTCCTCACCCTTGCTGCGGGCATGGAAGGCGGGCTTGTGGAAGCGGTCGCCATGGCCCAGGCCGGCCTGGTGACCGCCGCGGCCACGAATGTTTTAAAAATCCTCGTGGGGCGCCCCCGGCCGGATTACGTCGATCGAACCACACGGAGCTATGACAGCCCCGAGACGCAAGCAGAAGAACTCGACGACGCCCGACTCAGCCTGCCCTCTGGGCACAGCTCCGCGGCTTTTGCCTTTGCCACCCAAACCGGTCGCTGGCTGCATCGAGCCGGTTGCGCCCGGGGCTGGAGCAAAACGGCCAGGCTCGCTGGCTACGCCCTGCCCTTAACCATGGCCGGTGCGGTGGCTTGGACACGGGTCAGTGACAATCGCCATTACCCCAGCGATGTCTTTGCGGGTGCCCTTGTTGGTAGCGGCATTGCCTATGGTTTGGACCGCTGGCAGAACGGCGCCGTTGCCTGCCCTTGAGGACAGCCCCTAAGCGCTCGCTAGGTCTCGCTCAGCCTTGCTGAGGTCATTACGAGCGGCCTCCAAGGCGGCCAAGTAGTCTTCGCTGACATCACCGGTGATGTAGCGTCCCGAGAAGACACAGTCCTCATAGGTCTCGATCGATGGGTTACCTTCAGTGGCCGCCTGGCGCAGGTCCTCAAGGTCTTGATACACCAACCAGTCGGCGCCGATGCGTTCTTGAATGGCTTCCACCGTGCGGCCATGGGCGATCAGCTCCCGGGCTGCGGGCATGTCGATCCCATAGACGTTGGGATAGCGCACCGGCGGTGCGGCGGAGGCAAAGGACACGGTCTTAGCACCGGCTTGGCGAGCCATTCGAATGATCTCTTTACAGGTCGTGCCTCGAACGATGGAGTCATCCACGAGCAGGACATTTTTGTCGCGAAACTCAAGGGAGATCGGGTTGAGTTTTTGGCGAACTGACTTTTTGCGAACCTCTTGGCCCGGCATGATGAAGGTTCGGCCGATATAGCGGTTCTTGATAAAGCCTTCCCGGAACTTGGCGCCGATGTGATAGGCCACCTGAATGGCGGCGGTCCGGCTCGTATCGGGCACAGGAATGACCACATCGATCTCGTGATCGGGGCGCTCACGAAGAATCTTCGCGGCCAAGGCATCCCCCATCCGCAAGCGACTCTTGTAGACCGAGATCCCATCCATGATGGAATCCGGCCGAGCGAAGTAGACGTATTCGAAGAGACAGGGGGCGTGAACCACCCCATGGTCTGGACAATGGCGATGAACGGCCCCATCGGCCGCGCCAAAGACCACCGCCTCTCCCGGTCTGATGTTGTCGACAAAGCTAAAGCCAGAAGCCTCAATGGCCACCGACTCCGAGGCCACCATGTACTCCCGACCTGCGTCCGTGTCCCGATGACCGAAGCACAGGGGCCGAATCCCATGCTGATCTCGAAAGGCGATCAGGCCGAAGCCCGGAATCATCGCGACCACCGCATAGGCTCCTCGGCAACGGTGATGCAGGCCTTCAACCGCATGAAAGAGATGCTTGGGCTCGAGGCTTTCAATGCTTTGTATGCTCAACTCGTGGGCCAACACATTCAACAACACTTCCGAGTCGGAGTTGGTGTTGAGATGACGGCGATCGAGGGCGAAGAGCTCTTCTTTGAGGGCATCCGCATTGGTGAGGGTGCCATTGTGGCCAAGAGCGATCCCATAGGGTGAGTTCACGTAGAGCGGCTGGGCTTCCTCGGTACTGGAACTGCCGGCGGTGGGATAGCGAACGTGGCCGATGCCCAGATTCCCCACAAGTTCCCGCATGTGTCGGGTGCGGAAGACATCTTTGACCATGCCATTGTCTTTGCGCAGAAAAATACGACTACCTGCGGTGGTGGCGATCCCTGCAGCATCCTGACCCCGATGCTGCAAAACCGTCAGCGTGTCATAGATGCGCGTATTGACGGGCTCGGTGCCCATGATGCCGACGATTCCACACATGAAATCATCCTTTCCAGGGGGATTGCCCGCTACCCTGCCCCTTTGGATTGTACAAGCCTGCAGGCCTAGGGCTCCATCCCGCTGCATGGACCGCTCAATTTGATCGCTAGGCCACCGTCGGGGTCGTTGCCTCCCCTGACAATGGCTGGCACAAGCAAGTCATAGAAAGGCTCCAGCCTATGACGACCCATCCCCTGGTCGATCGATTCCAGGCTATAAGGGCATTTCGCCCAGCAAAGCATCGGAACCGTCCTTACGCCGAGAAAGGACGCGTAGACGGTAGTCCCCCTCTGGCAGTCCTGACTTCTTCAACTGCTTCTTGATCACATGGCGCATGACTGCACATGGCCCCGGCCGTGGTAGCGCCACACATTCTTTACCGGCCCGCGCAACATAAAGACCCAGTTGCTTGCGGCCCCGCAACCGAGGAATGCGTTGCACGACCTCACCCTCGCTATCGATGATCTGGCTGTGTCGAAGCGGAAAGCCGACTGGCTTCGCGTACATCTTATAGGCTGAGAGCGGGTAGAAGTCCCTCTGCACGACGGTCAAAGCCAAGGTGCCCAGGACGATTCCCAGTGAGACGAAGGTCATCGGCAAAGGCCAAGGGTTCATGCCCCCAAATACGGTCTTCCGATCCGGCAACCGAGGCCAGGCCATGAAGATCAACTGAAGGATGATGAGTTCAAGAAAGAGGATATTCTGAAGAACGAAAACGGCGATGTGAAAAGTGACATAGCCCAAAGGCAACAGCAACCGTGCCCTGCGTGAAACAAGCAAAAGGGGCGCTGCCAGTTCCATGAGCAAAACGACCGTTGCAAGAACAACAAACACCCAGTCCGGCTGAGCCGCCAACTGGATTGCGCCCCCAAAGCCATACTCAATCGGATCGAGCCCGCACACAAGCAAGCGAACCCGGAGGCCATCGGCATCAAACCAATTCCAGCCGGCCCCAATGACCTTGGAGAGCCCCCCGCTCCAATACGCGGTGGCTAAGCTCGCCCAGATCAGAAAAACCGCAATACTTGCCTGGTCTCTCAGGCCCTCTGAGGAGGGCAGGATGGGCTGCCGCCGCGCATCAAGGCTCCAAACCGCTGCACAGGGTGTAAAGAAGAGGATAGCCAGCAACAGAATCGGAAGTTGCTCAGAATGATAGAAGATACTGTGCTCTCGTAAGAGCCCGCCGATCAGGATTTGGAGCAACAGGCTAAGCCCGATAGCGCTCCGTGTCTTGAACCCTAAAGTCACCGCCACCAAGCTAAGAAAACAAATCATTTGCCCGACGAGTAGCGCATTCGGACTGCTCAAGAGAAAGTCATGAAGCGGTGTGAATGCAAAGGCCTTCATGAGACCAGAAGGCCGGCGGATCTCTGCTGAAAACTCGGTGAGGATCTGGAGGTCTTCTAGGGGTAAGCCCAGCATCAAGCAGCCGCCCACCAGAATCCGAATGAAGGCAAGCCGCTTAAGCGTTCCAGCCCGCAAGGCCTGCTGAAAGCCTGCTCGCACTTGTGCTTTTATCAACACTTTGACCTAGTGCCTCATTGCAGGAAAGCCGCTGGTTTCTCGCTCAGCGCAGCTCACAGTTCTGAAGAGCCCCCGAAGCACTTTCCAGAGCCAACTTGGCTTCCCCTGGATAGCCATCCACTAGCGTAGACCAAGCCCGGTTCATATTCCGCTCGGCAGCGCTCACGCTGGAGATAAACTGAGCATACGCGAGCAGCCCATACTGGGCGACCAAGCGGTCTTTTTGCGCCACCAAGCCCCCCACGTGCTCCTCCTTCAAGGCCTCCATTCGCTCGCAGATCTCGAGATAGTCGCTGGTCTCGGCATCCTTAGCGAGACCGGCCAGGTCCTGATGGATGGTTTGAAGCCCGGCGCTCAATGCCAAGATATGCTCCTCGGGCGACAGCGTCGCCACCGCTGATTCGCTGGATTCATCATCCATTTCCAACTGGGCGAATCGACGCAGCAAAAAGGCTGCGAAGAAAATGAGGGCGATGCCCAGAGCGAAGCCCAGCCAAGCCCCCTGCCCCCAGGCGAGTAGCCGAGCTATTTGTGGGTGGTGGCCCTGAGCCACCAAGCCGTCGATGGCGGCGGAAGCGGCTGGAAAAGATGCGCCATACGCGGCCATGCCCACACCGGCGACCAAAAGAAAGCCGGCATCAACCCGGGCCAAGTTGCGTCCTCGTTGATCCATCTCAGGCCCCCTTTCCAAGCAGGTCGATGATCGTGATGGCCAAACTGGTCAGGGCTTCACCCACGA
>PBND01000053.1 GCA_002722845.1 Myxococcales bacterium
CGAACTGGGCCTGGGCGAAACCGAGGCTTCCGCTGCGACCACCTGTTTGGCCTTGAGGGATGGCCGCCCCGGCGTTGGCAGTGGCACCTACTGGATCAATCCCGATGGGACCGCTCGCCAAGTCCGCTGCGACATGGATTTTGATGGCGGAGGCTGGACGGAAATCATCGGTCCCAACAACCCCCACAACTTCTGCGGCAGTTGGCTCAGCAACAGTGGCGGCTCCTTTACCTGCGATGCCACACGGGCAAACCTTGAGGGCGGGGATCGGGCAGGTGGTGTCAGTATTCGCCTCAACGCCGGCATGAACTTCACCCGGGTCCGGTTCATCGGCAATGTGTACTCAAGCGGCGGGACCGGCTCGCCCTGCTGGGATTGGCCCGACAGCGATAACCGGTCCGGCGCTTACCGCTGTCACGGCTGCGGCGACAACCGGCAGCATGATCGCACCCATAACCTCCCCGGGGTCACAAACACTGCCAGTTGGTACAGCTGGTCAGACTTCGGCAATGTCTGTGGTGGCAGCGGTTCTTACTGGCGCCTGTCCAATCTCTGGATTCGTTGAGGGGTGGAGAGCCCCTTTCGTCGGCGCCTGCCCAGCCACCGGACCCTTGAGGGGGGCGGGTTTCCCGTTCGACGCCCCTTTCCCGTGCCTGGCTGCGACCAGATCGACCCCTTCCTACTCTTAGACGAAATGGGGCCGAAGACCTGGGGACCAGGGGAGGCCATTGGCGCCCCAGAACACCCCCATCGAGGCTTTGAAACAGTCACTTACCTCCTTGAGGGCGCCATGGTCCATGAGGACTCCACAGGGACATGTGCCCATCTGGTTCCAGGAGGCGTCCAATGGATGACCGCCGGCCGAGGCGTTATTCATTCCGAGCTGCCCAGCGCGGACTTCCTTCGCACGGGTGGGACCATGCACGGCTTCCAACTGTGGGTGAACCTGCCCGCGGCCCAGAAGATGGCAGCGGCCCGCTATCAGGGGATGGCCCCCGAGGACATTCCGACAGATGAGGGGGATGGTTATACCTTGCGGCTCATCGGCGGCGAGCTTTTGGGCCTCCGCTCCCCCGTGGAAACCACAACTCCCATCACCTATGCCCATTTGAGCCTCAGCCCCAACAGGGCCCTGCACCTCCCCCTGCCCGCGGACCAAGAAGCCCATCTCTATCCTTTTGAGGGGGGACTCACGGTCGATGGTGTTCAACTCGACGAAGGGATTTTCGGTAGCTTGAAGGCCCTGCAGGCCGTTCATCTCGTCGCCGGCCCTGAGGGCTGCGAGTGCCTCATACTCGCCGCGAAACCGCTACACGAGCCCATGGTGCGCTATGGTCCATTCGTGATGAATAGCCGTCACGAATTGATCACGGCCATCGAAGACTACCAACGGGGCCAATTGGTCGACTTGCCCAAGCCGTAGGCAAGGGGCCGCCACATCATCTCAAGCCCGCCACGAAATGGCGCTTGCGCGCCGCCTCCACCCGCGCGAGGGGCGCATCCGCCCTGGGTCTCAACGTCGTCGCGAAAATGCTCGACGTCGAGGCGATCAGGGCAAAAGCAGGGAGCGATTCACGGTGTTTACAGTCCTACGACAAGCGGAGGTCTATGCCCCCGAGCGCTTGGGGCGGCGGGACCTGTGGATTGCTGGCGACCAAATCGTTGCCATGGCTCCGGAACTGCCGGGGCTGGATGCTTCGCTGCCCCAGGAGGAGGTCGACCTTGCCGGCAAGCGCCTATTGCCCGGGCTGGTCGATTGCCATGTGCACCTGTCCGGCGGGGGCGGTGAAGATGGCCCCGCAACCCGAGTTCCCCCCCTCGCCCTGAGTGGGCTGACACGGGCCGGCGTCACCACCTGCATCGGGGTTCTTGGAACCGATGGCAGTACCCGTACGATGCGCGATCTGGTCGCCACAACCCTGGGCCTTCGGGATCTGGGACTCTCCGCCTGGTGCTATACGGGCAGCTATCAAGTGCCTCCGGTGACCCTGACCGGGACGGTCCGTGACGATATCGTCTTTGTCGATCCCATCATCGGCGTGGGCGAATTGGCCCTCAGTGATCATCGCTCGTCTCAGCCCACCCTTGATGAATTGCTGCGGGTCGTCTCGGACGCCTATGTCGCCGGGATGATCGCCGGGAAATCGGGGCATACTCACCTCCATTTGGGCGATGGGGTGCGCGGCCTGGACCTGGTGCGCCGGGCCCTCGACCAATCGGAACTCCCAGCACGGGTCTTCCATCCCACCCATGTCAATCGGCAGCGGGCGCTCTTCGCCGAGGCCCAGGCCCTGTCTGAACGGGGTCTTACGGTGGACGTCACCGCATTTGAGGCCGACGAGAACAGCTACAGTGCGGCCGAAGCCATCAGCCGCTGGCTTGGCGATGATTTACCCGTAGAGCAACTCACCTGCAGCAGCGATGGTGCGGGTTGTCTCCCCGTCTTCGATGCAGACGGCAAGTTGATCCACATGGACGTGGGCCAACCCATCACGCTCTTGGAAAGCCTGCAGGACTTACTCAAAGAGGGCTTCGACCTCGCGCAGGTCCTCCCCATCTTTACCCGCAACCCGGCCCGGGTGGCTGGACTCGCCCAGAAAGGGCGGATCGCCCAAGGCTTGGAAGCAGACTTGATCATACTCGACGAACACAATGCCCTCGAAGCCGTCATGGCTCGGGGGCAATGGATGGTCCGTGGTGGCAAAACCACTCGACTTGGACCCTTTGAAAGAGAGCAACAATGAGCCCATCCCGCAGTCAAACCGATGAAACCCGGGGCTGGATTGTTCCCGTCGGTGGCGCCGAGGAAAAGGTCGGTCACCCGAGGATCCTCCAGCGTTTCGTCCGCCTGAGCGGCGAAGAGGAATCACGCATCGTCATCATTCCCACGGCCTCATCCCTGGATGAAACGGGCAAACAATACGAAGATTTGTTCCAGGAACTGGGGGCCCAGTCGGCGGTTTCGCTCCCTTACCGGGAACGGGTCGATACGGACCGGGACGACTGGCTCGAGGCCCTGAACGACGCCAGCGGTGTCTTCTTCACCGGCGGCAATCAACTGCGGCTCTCCGCGACCCTAGGTGGCACCTCCGTGGCGACCTTGGTGCGCCGACTCAACGCCAAGGGCATCCCGGTGGGCGGCACTTCGGCCGGGGCTGCCATCCTCCCCGAACACATGATCGCATACGGTGGGACCGGGGGAACTCCCCTGGCCGGCATGGTCTCCTTGGCCCCAGGACTCGGGCTGACCAATCGCTTCGTCATCGATCAGCACTTTCGGGAACGAGATCGTTTAGGCCGACTCCTCAGTGCGCTCAGCTACAACCCCTTTGCTGTGGGCCTGGGCTTGGATGAAGATACGGCCGCATTCATCTCTCCAGACAATGTGGTTCGAGTGGTCGGCTCGGGGGCGATTACTGTCGTCGACGTCTCCCAACTCAGTCACTCCTCCATTGCAGAGACCCGCGAAGGGGAGCCCCTGTGTATGACCGATGTGCGTGTGCACATCCTCCCCCACGGGTCGCGCTTTGACTTAAACACCCGCTGCGCCACCCCTCCCTAAACCGGAAGCTAATCCCTTTCACGCTCGACTGGAGCACATCATGGACATCGTTGAACGCCGAGTCTTTCGAGGCCCCAATCACTACGCCCGTTTTCGGGTCATCCGCCTCACCCTCGATTTGGGGCCGCTCGAGGATTACCCCAGCGCCACCATCCCCAATTTCAATGCCCAATTGCTCGCCTGGATGCCGAGCCTGAATGAGCATGGCTGTTCCTATGGCGAACCCGGTGGTTTCGTCCGCCGTCTGCAAGAGGATGGCGGGACCTGGATGGGTCACATTCTAGAACATATGGCCATCGAGCTGCAGGGACTCACCGGTGCCGGGGTCACCTTCGGAAAAACCCGTGGAACCGGGCTCGATGGACAGTATCACGTCGTTTACTCCTATGAAGAGGAACGAGTGGGCTTAGCGGCCGCCGACCTTGCGGTAGAGATGATCCATCAGGCGATCCCTGAAGCCCTCCGCGGGGGCGCAAAGATCCGCTCAGACTTCAACTACGAAGAGGAATTGGACGACCTGATCACCTTCGCTCAGCGACGACAGTTCGGACCCTCCACCGCCTCGCTCATCCGGGCCGCCGAGGAACGGGACATCCCTTGGCTGCGGCTCAACGACTACTCCCTCGTCCAGTTCGGCCACGGGAAGTTTCAAAAGCGAATTCAAGCGACGGTGACCTCGGAAACCCGCCACATCGCGGTAGAGATCGCCTCGGATAAAGAAGAGACCAACGACCTGTTGACCGCCATCGGGCTACCGGTGCCTCGGCAGAAGCTCGTGCGCTCAGTCCGCCGGGCCATCCGCGCGGCGCAGTCACTGCGTTATCCCGTGGTGGTGAAGCCCTACAACGCGAATCACGGGCGCGGCGTCTCATTGAACCTGACGAGCCCGGAGGAAGTAGAAGCCGCGGTGGGCAAAGCCAAAGAGCACGGCCGCAGCGTCCTCGTAGAACAGATGATCGAGGGCTTTGATCATCGTATGTTGGTGGTCGATGGGGAATTGGTTGCGGTCTCCAAACGGGTTCCCGGCCATGTGGTCGGCGATGGAACGAGCACGATCTCTGAGCTCGTCGACAAGGTGAACGAGGATCCCCGCCGTGGCGTCGGCCATGAGAAGGTGCTCACTCGAATCGAGTTAGATTATCAGGCGAACCGCCTCCTCGAAGGTGCGGGCTATACGGCAGAGACCGTGCTCGAGGACGGCGAAATCTTCTACCTTCGCTCCACGGGTAACCTGTCTACGGGAGGGACCGCCATCGATCTGACCGATGTGGTCCATCCCGACAATCGAGAGATGGCCCAGCGGGCTGCCCGAGCCATCGGCCTGGACGTGGCCGGCGTCGACTTCATTACGCCGGATATCACGCGCTCCTACCGGGAGATCGGCGGCGCCATTTGCGAAGTGAACGCAGCCCCTGGCTTCCGCATGCACGTGGCACCGACGGAGGGTAAACCGCGGGATGTGGCCGGCCCCGTGATGGACATGCTCTTTCCTCCGGGCACGCCCACCCGGATCCCGATCGCCGCATTGACGGGTACCAACGGCAAGACGACCACCGCCCGCATGTTGGCCCATATCTTCAAGATGTCTGGGGCCACCGTCGGGCTCACCACCACCGATGGCGTCTACATCGATGGGCAGCGAACCGCCGCTGGCGATATGACGGGTCCCCATTCTGCACAGATGGTCCTGCGGGATCCGAAGGTTGACACTGCGGTCCTAGAGACAGCCCGAGGCGGTCTGCTGCGCTCCGGGCTGGGCTACTCCAGTTGCAACGTGAGTGCGGTTCTGAATGTAGCCAACGACCACCTGGGCTTGAAGGGCATCGATACCATCGAGCAGTTGGCCGAGGTGAAGCGAACCGTCGTGGAGGTGGCCCGGGATTGTGCCGTCTTAAACGCCGACGACATCCTGTGCTTGAAGATGGCGGCCCATACCGAGGCCCGCCGCATCGCCTACTTCACCATGGATCCCACCAACCCGTTGGTCCTGCAGCACATCGAAGCCGGTGGGCTCGCCATCGTCTTAGAGCAGGGCATCAAGGGCCAGATGATCACCCTTTACGATGATGGTCTGGATCTGCCCTTGCTGTGGACCCACCTGATCCCGGCCACCATGGAGGGCAAAGCCCTGCACAATGTCCAAAATGCGATGGCTGCCGCCTTGATGGCCTACGCGATGGACATCAAGGTCGATAACATTCGCCAGGGCCTGCGGACCTTCGACGCATCCTTCTTCCAAGTGCCTGGAAGAATGAATGTCTACGATGAGCACCCCTTCAAGGTCATCTTGGACTACGGCCACAACCCTGCGGCGGTGCTTGCGATGGTCAACCTCGTCGCCCGGCTGGATGTGGAAGGGCGCCGGCTTTGCGTCCTCTCTGCGCCCGGTGACCGACGGGACGAAGACATCCAGGAAATCGCCCGCAACGTCGCTGCTGGCCCCTTCGATCACATCATCCTTCGTCGCGATGACGCCCGGCGGGGGCGGGGCGATGATGAGATCCCACGGATGCTCTACGATGAGTTGTTAGCGGCCGGTGTCGAGGCCGATCGCCTGGAGGTCATCGTCGACGAAGAGGAAGCCGTGAACAGTGCTCTTGAGCGGGCCAAGCGGGGAGACCTCCTGCTCATCTTCGGGGATGCCAGCACCCGCTGTTGGAAGCAGATCATTACCCATCAGCCAGCGGAGCGAGACAATGAAGCGCCCTCGACGGCCGACGGGGACATCGGCCCCGTACTGGCCGAGCTCTCAACACCTCAAGGCTTGGATTTACGGGCCTTCGAAGCCCTGGTCATCGATGAGCGAGGTGCCCGCCTGGCGGCAGAGGAAGCCGACTAGGCATGGAGATCAAGAACTCTCGCCGACTGACCGGAACGAACCTTCAGGGGCCAGGGCCCAGTGCGATCGCAGACGTCTGCTTTGAGGCCGACGAGGATGCAGCCGCCAGCCTTGACCTGTGGTTGCAAGCCCTGGCGCGGATGTGCAGCCGTTTCGGTCTGGACCACTGTGAATCCTTCCAAAGGACCTTTGAAGGGGGGGCCTCCATCGGCTTTGTTGCGCCGATCGACCAACTGTATGCGGCGACGGAAATGAACGAATGGGCCATCGAGGCGGCAAATGCGCTGCGCCTTGGGCAGCCTGAGCCAGATCTAGAAACAGCGGTCGAACACATTACTCAGTCGCTGGAAGAAGAACTCAACCCGGCGGTCATCGCCCTGCAGCGGGCAGCCGACCACAAGGATTGCCCCTTCCTCTGGGATGATGACGAGATCTCCCTAGGTTACGGTCGCCACAGTCAAGTTTGGCCGGCTCGCTCCCTCCCCGATCCGGCGACGATCGACTGGCAGCGCTACAGGCCCATTCCCGTCGCCCTCGTCACGGGAACCAACGGCAAAACAACCACGTCTCGCATGCTGACAAGAATCATGAAGACAGCGGGTTTTACCGTGGGTTCGACGTCAACGGACGGCGTCTGCATCGATGAGCGCGTCGTGGAGGAGGGCGATTGGACAGGAACCGGCGCCGCCCGCCTGGCCTTACGCCATACCGAAGTCGACGCGGCGGTTTTGGAGACCGCCCGCGGCGGACTTCTGCGGCGGGGTTTAGCCGTGGAGCGTTGTGATGTTGCCGTCGTGACCAATGTGGCTGCCGATCACCTGGGCGACTACGGCATCCACGATGTCGAGGCCATGGCCCAGGTGAAGAATCTCATTTGTGCCGCCGTGGATCAGGCCGGCCATCGAGTCATCAACGCCGACGATCCCCGGCTTACCGCCCTCCTAAACCAGTACGACAGCCCACTCATCCTCTTCGGTCTCGACGAGGCGAACCCGGTGATCCAGACCCATTGCAGCCGGGGTGGCGAGGCTTGGCTCCTGAGCGACGATCATCTTGTCCAGCGGATCGGCGACGACGAACACCGCCTGATGGCCGCAGCCGACATGCCCTGCGCCTTTGGTGGCGCAGCCAGACACAACATTAGCAATGCCTTGGCCGCCAGTGCAGCAGCGAGCTCCCTTGGGCTGCCCCTCGACAAGGTGGCTGAGGCCCTGAGCGGCTTCGGTGCAGCCCCACAGGATAACCCGGGACGCTGCCAACTCCTGGAAGTTGCTGGCCGTCGCCTGTTGCTCGACTTTGGCCACAACCCCCATGGGCTTGAAGCCATCTTAGGTCTCGCCCAATCGCTCCTCGACCAGCGCCCAAACTCCCGTCTCTGTGTCAGCTTGGGTCAGGCTGGCGACCGACTCGACGAAGAAATCCTCGACCTGGCGGCAACCCTCGCCGCCGTGCAACCGGACCAGGTGATCATTCGAGAGATGACTGGATATGAACGAGGGCGGGCCGACCTAGAGGTTCCCCACTTGATTCAAGCCGGCCTCTTGAGCCGGGGCATATCAGCGGCGCAAATCAAGATTGTTCGCGATGAGGTCGCCGCCTTAGAAGCGGCCATGGACTGCACCCAGCCCGGTGACCTCTGCATGCTCCTCGTCCACCTGGAGCGGGAGCAAGTGGCCCAATGGATTGAGGCCCAATCGCCCTAGGCTTGTCTGCTGTGGTCGAGGTGCTCAAGAAGCAAACCGATGCAGAGCACGCGACCGAGGTCACCGAGGCGCAGCCGCTGCGCATCCATGGTCTCAGCCAAAATTCCAGCTTCGATACACCGGGTCACAAGTCCTTCTGCCGTCTTCGACTGTCGAATCAGGCTGCGGGTCTCGGCATGATCTGGGCTGTCATGGAGGAAGGCTTTACCAAGAAACCGGGTACTCAACTTATTGGCCAAGCGCAGGGAGAGGTCGGCCACATAGCGAGGTGGATCGAGGAGCAAAGCCTCCCGAGACCAAGCTGTGCTGACTCGGTTCGTGCTTGGGCATCGGGCCATCCCAGGATGAATCTTTGTGATCCACTGCCGGTGAAACCGGCGCCCCAAGCGCTGCCTTATCGGCAACTGATAGGCCAGCGATGCCAAATCCCAGTCCAGCAGCGGGGCGGTAACAGGCAAACAATTCATGGTCGTGCTGGTCAGGCTTCGCCCCGCCAGAATCGGCATTCGCTGCAGGGTGAAGGTGCAATCATAAGTCTGGGTGTTGGTCTCTCGCCGGCAGAACTCGAGGGCATCCAAGCGCCGAGCACGGAGTTGGCGGCTGGCCATGGCGGCTTCTGAACTGAGGTGCCCCTGCGGGACTGGGCTCGCACACATGCGCAGATCATAGAGCCGGCCGAGCCGGCTTGTCTTGCTGCCGTAGCGCGGGAAATCCTGCAGCCACCAGTAATCATTAAAATTCTCACCGCCGGCCCCACTGACAGCCACGGTCACGCCACGGTCACGTTTGGCCGCCTGCCATTGATGAATTCGGTGGTAAGGGATGAGGTCGCCGTGGCCATCGAGATAGTGAAACAGTCCAGTGAGAGCCGTCTCAACACCCTGGGGCGTATGCATGTGTACCGCCAGAGGCTTACCCATCGCTTTGGCAACCTCCTGAGCCAGATGAACATCTTGATTCTCCGGTCGCCCAGAAAGGCTGACTTCAAAGTCGAGACCACAATCGTGCAAGAGGGCAGCGACCAAGCGGGAGTCGAATCCGCCGGTCAAATCCACACTCACAGTCTCTGTGGCCAAGCTGGCGGCAAGCCCCTCGAAGTAGTCTCTGAGGCCAATCGGAACGGGCTCTTCCAGCCCCCCCAAGCCCTTGTCGAGACGCTCTAATCCGCGATCAGTCCAGCAGAGGAGCTCTTCGTGGCCGAGATGGGTAATGCCCTGGGTTAGGGTCCGTCGCTCGCCGACATGGCCCAGGTTCAAGAACTCCACAGCCCCAACCAAATCGAGGTCCTTTGCTCCCTGTCCCAGATGGTCGACGAGGGATAGATAATCACCACTGAGGGTCTCGCCGGCCACACAGGCTTTGAACATGCCCGCGTGGTCGATAAACGCGCAGCGATGACCAGATTCGATGTCTTCTAAAACCAATAGGTACTGACCACGCAGTCGTCGGCCAGGACCTCCAAAAGCCGCCTGGACCCGGTCCACGAAGTTGCCGGTCTGAGTGGCGAGCGCGTGCAGGTAGCGGGTGACTGTGGCTTGGCCCGGCGCCACGCCCAGTTCGAAGATGAAGCCCAGCCAGCGGGCCCGTAGCCCGGCCGCTTCCACGCTGCCGGATCGGAGGCTCCCCTCGACTTCGGGAAGAGGTGTACCTGGGCTAAAGATCCTCACTGCCATCGTCCAAGTCAGCCAATACCGCCGCCTCTATCGGCACGAGACCGTCGACCACATAGGCCCGGTAACGGCTGGCTTGGGCGTAAAACTGATTCATGGTTGTGATGCAGCGAGCGAAGCCCTTCAAGTGGACGAGGAAGTAGCGCAATGCCACCAAGTAGATGGCGATGCGTCCCCACCCGGTGTGGCTGGTGATCGTTTGATAACCCACACCGACCACCAAGGCAGCGATCGCCACACTCATGATGAGGTTCACCACGAGATCGGAATGAATCGCTGCGCCTAACCGGCCCATGTATGCATCCATCCAGCCGTCACTGGCTGGCCGGGGCGTCTCCCGCTCATCGCCGCCCTCATCGAGGGTTTGGCGAAGTTGGTCTTTCAACTCCACGGAGCAACTGGGCGCCCGCTGGTCCACTTGGTTCGACAAAGCGCTCGAAACCTTATTACCACGGTAGATGAACGGGAGGGCCAGAAACATGACCAAGATGAGCGCAATGGTCAGGGGCCAATCGGTCACCATGAGTGTCACCAAGGCGACAGATGCCGTCACCCCGGGCACAACAGCTCCGATGAGGGCACCGTAATATCGACTACAATACAGACCATCCCGCCGAATCAGCATAAACAAGGCCCGGACTTGCTGCTCTCGATCTTCCAACTGCGGCGGCGCTCCCCGCTCGTGCAGCAGTCCAAACAAGCGATCCATACAGAACTCATAATACCGGCGGCGCAGATTGAGGATCAGCTTCTGCCCCCACCATGTCATGAGGGAAGAGACCAAAAGGAGCAGTCCGGCCCCAGCGCCCACCGCATAAAGAAGTGTCGTCGACGATTGGGGCAGGTAACTCTCGCCGAGCAGTTGCACGGGCTGGTTGGTCTCGAGGCGACGGGCATAGAGCAAAGCTAAGGTCACGGCAGCCACCTGAACAGCCATGCCACCGAAGTTCAGCCCGGTCCCGAGGATATTGGCGACGGGATAACGGAGCAGGGTGTCTCGAGCCATCCAGGTCGAGACTTTACGGTAGCCGGTCAAACGCATCAGTTCGCTGCTTCCTTGGTGGAGAATTGCACAGGAGGCACCGGGCCGACCCCGTCCCCCAGCAAGCCCTTCATAGCTTGACGGTAGCGAAACTCTTCATGTTCCCAGTTGAGCTCCTTGGCAGCCTCCAAGCAGTTTGCCGCGGCCTTGGCATGGACATCCTCATCCATGACAAAGCCTTCGACAGCACGTGCGATCCCCGCTGGATCCGTTTCATCAAAAAGGACACCCACCTTGTAGTTGTCCGCGATCATCCGCTTTTCTGCATGATCGCTCATCGCCACCGGAACCCCAGCCATCAGCGAATGAAAGATCTTGTTTGATGCCTCGAAGAAGTAGCTCAAGCAGACGTTCTGCGTCGGAACGACGCTCACTCGGGCACTGGCAACGACGGCGATCACCTGATCCATGGGCACCGCATCCTTGAAGAAGACCCGTTCGTTCAAAACCCCAAGTTCGCGGGCCCGGGTGGTCAACCCTTCGAGATAGGCTTCCTGGAAGGCATAGCCCATGATCACGTAGGCCATGTGTTTCAGATGGGCGGCGGAATCGATCAGTTGCTCAATGCCACGGTTGATCGTGATCGCGCCGGCATAGATCCCGATCGGCGTTCCTTCCGGAATCCCCAGCTCTCGTTGCCACCGCTCAGAGGGTGTCGACGGCGGCTCGAAAGGCTGAACGTTGCGGATCAAACGGACGTCCGGGTGGTCGTAGCGCTCGGCTAACCAGTCACAAATTCCCTGGGCGACGCTGAATGCGAGGTCCACTCGCTTCATGCAGCGACGCTCCACCCGACTCCAGAAGAACCGGTCGATGCTCCGGCTACGATTGCCGATGTTGCGCTCAAGGTACAACTCGTGGCTGTCATAAACCAGTGGCACCTCACACATTCGCTTCACGATGACACCGGCCAAGAGGGTGTTGAGGTCGTGGGAGAGGATCAACGTCGGGCGCAGCGAAATGGCCTTACGAGCCAGATCCAATCCGGCCAGGTTCACGATGATGGCCGGATGAAAGAGCTTCAGGATGAGACGCCGACCAAATTTCCGGGCGTGTCGCATGGTCAATCGGTTTCGGACCCTCCAGCGGCGAAACCCCCGACGAGCGAGTCGAAAACGACGTAGGCTCAAAACCGTTGGCCGATAGAGCAGATACCAGCCGCACCAACGAATGATCACTGCAATCCAGGCAAGCCCACGGGGCCAGGCTTCCGGTGCCGTCCACGAAGGCCAGCGTCTTGGGCGCTTCGATACCAGCCAGCGAAACCCCCGATAGGGGGCGCTAATCGGCCACAAGATCCACCGGATGATACGCCGGAGCCTTCCGGGCCCGGCGACCACGGCCGCGGGCTGAGGAGGCTTGCGGTTGAGCAAGCGGCGCATCAGCGCGGTGCTCGGCCAGTAGACGAGGAAGAGCAACAGGCGAACCAAAGCAAATGGGCTTGGCGAGACTCGATGGACCCGGATCCCATCCTGGGTCTCTTCCCGCGGAAGGTCCCCCTTGTGAATGCAGACCACATCCACCTCGCAGCCCCACTCCAACAAACTCCGGCACTGCTTGTAGACCCGAGTGTCGTGCTGAAAGGTGTTGAAGACCGTCATGACCACACGGGGTGGACTCGCCGTCCCGGTGGACGGTGGTGCCCCTGGCGATGACTCCTGTTTAGGCATGAACCAACCGGGCTCGCCCTTGGACCTGCGCACCCAACTGAGCCCGGACAGCATTACGGGTATCGACGACGAGTCGAGCCTGGTCGATCACCTGCTGGTAATCGACTTCGTCATGGTCTGTTGCGATGAGCACCGCGTCGGACTCGGCGAGCAGCGCGTCGGTCAATGGGCGCGAGCCGCCCAAGGCGAGGTCATGTTTCCGCATCTGGGGAAGGGAGGGCACGAAGGGGTCGTGGTACCGCACATCAGCACCGGCATTGAGCAGCAACTCAATCAAGTCCAGCGAGGGGCTTTCCCGCATGTCCTCAACGCCCTTCTTGTAAGCCACACCGAGCACGAGCACTTTCGCACCGGTCAGCGCCTTTCGGTCCTCACTCAAGGCCTCTCGCAAACGGTCGATCACGTATTGGGGCATGCCTCTGTTCACCTCGCCTGCCAGCTCGATGAAGCGGGTGTTGATACCGTACTCCTTCGCCTTCCAGGTGAGATAGAACGGGTCGACGGGAATACAATGCCCGCCGATCCCAGGCCCCGGCGTAAACTTCATGAAGCCGAAGGGCTTGGTGCCGGCCGCATCGATGACCTTCCAGACATCCACGTCCATCCGATCACAAAGCACCTTCATTTCGTTCACGAGTGCGATGTTGACGGCCCGGAAGATATTCTCGAACAGCTTGGCCAACTCGGCGATTTCCATGCTGTCCACGGGAATGACGAGATCGAGGGCCTTCTTGTACAATGTCACGGCCCGCGCAGTCACGGCTGGGCTCTGCCCCCCCACCAGTTTCGGAATCGTCTGGGTCTCGAAGTCGATATTGCCCGGGTCTTCACGCTCAGGGGAGTAAGCGATCTCGATGCCCTCGCCGACGGTGTGCTCGCTCTCTTGTTCGAGGATAGGAATCATCACCTCTCGGCAGGTGCCAGGATAGGTCGTCGACTCAAGGATAACGAGGGTTCCGGCCTTTAAATGGGGGCCGATGGCTCGGCATGTGGCTTCCACATAGCTCAAGTCCGGGTCCCGGTGGGCGCTCAGCGGCGTGGGAACAGCGATGATCACCGCGTCCACCTCAGCACAGCGGCTGAAGTCCAACGTGGCTTCGAAACGGCCGGTGGCGACAGCGGCAGCGATCTGCTCATCTGGGATGTGCCCCAGGTACGAGGCACCGGCGTTCAGGGCCGACACCTTCTCTTCGTCGATGTCTAGGCCAAGGACGCTGCAGCCCCCCCGAATGAAACTTAAGGCCAATGGCAAGCCTACATAGCCCATGCCAACGATCAGGACACGTTCGTCGTTTGCCACGGAATTTCCCCCTCCCTCAGCGGAGGGGGCTTTTAGGGGAGAGCAGGGCCAAATTAAAGGACGAATCCTGGGATCTTGCTGAGCCGGCTCCGGACCTCCATGATCAGCCAACAATGAAGCCTGCTTTTCTATCCCTCAGCTTGATCGGATTGGGTGCCCATTCGGCGTCGCCCTCATCCAATTGGGCTTCTTTGCAACGCTGGCTCTCATCGCCGTCAAAGCCCATCGAGAGCGCATGGATCGGTCCCTCCTGTGGCTGATTCTCGCCTTCGGGCTGCTGGCTCTGGGCCACAGCCTCTTTGGGCGGCAGCCGGCGGCCGAAGCCGACTACCTGTTTCGCTGGCGTTATCTCCTGTTGCTGCCCTTCGTCCCCGCCATGCTGGATGCGGACGAGTCGAAGCGCCTGCTGTCCGGTCTCCTCGTCTTGACCGGCCTGTCGGGTTTGTACGGAATCGCTCAGGTCCTAACCGACTCACCAGGCTGGCTAGGCTTCTTGCATCCAGAGGGTACGGTGAGACCCCTCTGGCGCTATGTCTGGAGCCCGGAACAGAACCAATGGGTCCGAGATGGTCTTAAGGCCACTGGCACCATCCACAACATTGCAGCCTTCGCCCATGGAACCGTATTGATCCTCCTTTGGCCCCTGGCCAGTGGTCTACTCGACGCCAAGCGGGTCCGCCCCTGGCAGGTCCTTGCGGCGCTCCTCGCCTTGGCCGGACTCACCCTCAGTGGTGCGCGGGCAGCTTGGCTGGGCCTTGGCGGGGGGCTCCTGATTCTCGTCTGTTGCCGTTGGCGCCCACTTTGGATTCGTAGCCTCAGCCTCGTTCTCGCTGCTTTCATCGGCACCATGGGCCTCGGCCTGGTTGCGTCGCCATCGCTGCAAAAGGCAGCTGGCTCATTGACCGGCCGGGCCCAGATCTGGTCCCACTGCCTTGAAACAACAGGGGATACCTTACCCAAGGGCCTGGGGTTTGGTGGTCACGCCCAGTACGCCGAGCAGGTCTATTCGCAGACGCCAGAACTTGCGGGAAAGGTCGAGACTTGGTGCCACCACTTGCCCTTGAGCTTGGCCGTAGAAGCCCCCCTCACCTTGATCCCGGCCCTCCTCCTGATGGTCTTTCTCATCCTGACCCTGACCCGCGACCCGCCCGGCCCTCTCCAAGGTTACGCCCTGGCCTGCGTGATCGCTTTTTGGGGGATCGCCCAACTCCACGACCCCCACTTCCAACGGGAGTTCTTCCCCCTTGCCATGCTTGTCATCGGCTGCGGTCTCAGGCCTAAGGAGGGCAGCGATGACACCGACGCCAGCTGAACTCTATCGAGCGCTGCACCGGGGCAGTCCTGGTGATCTGAGCTTCTATCGCCAGGCCTGTGAGGGGGCGGAACACATCCTTGAGTTGGGTTGTGGCTACGGCCGCCTGGTCCAGGCCTTGGCCCAACCCGGCCGCCAAATCATCGGCTTAGATCAGGACGAAGACCTGCTCAAGCTGGCTGCCCGAACCGAAAGCAACCAGGCCGAGCTGCGATGGGTCTGTGGCGACATGTGTGCGTTGGACTTGGAGGAACGCTTCGACCGGATCCTGCTGGCTTTCAACACCTTCTACTGTGTCCCTCAGGAGCAGAAGCGCCCGTTACTTGAGTCGATCTATCGCCATCTTCGCCCCGGCGGGCACTTCATCATGGACGCCTATTCGGTCTCCCAGAGCGAATTCTCGGGCATCGAGCAATTCTGTCCCCCTGAACCCATCGTGACCCTGAGCCTAGAAGCGGGGGTCATCGATGTCTTCGAGGACAGCCAAGAAGACTACGACCGGAAGACGATCCAGGTGACCTATGGCTTCTACGCAGGCCAACTGAAGGTGGGTAGCCAGTCCATTCAGCATGCCTACTGGTACGATCACGAGTTCCAGCCCGCATTAAAGGACTGTGGCTTTGAATCGGTGGCCCAAACCCTTGGCTTTGGCGCCGAACTCACTCAGGTCGTCATCACCGCCCGGCGGTGAAGAGCTAAGATCACCAGATGGCTCACGGTGAGGAGTGCCTCACTCACCGCCGACATCGCGCCGGCACACAGGCCCGCATCCTCCGGGTGATAAATGATACCGTAAGCGTTTCCCGCAACGTTCAAGCCGAGGGAGATCAAGGCACCAATCAGTCCCCAGACCTCACGCCGGCAGGCGAAAACCGCCGTCCCGAGGGCAAAGTTGAGAAAGGTAAACGGCACGGTGAAGGCCAGAGCTTGTAAGTACGGCGCCCCCGGGGAGAATGCTGCACCGGCTAAGAGGGAGAGCAGCGGTTGGGCGAAAACGAACAGGAAGAGGCCACCGAAGACCCCCAGGCCAAAGAGCCAAAAGGCTGCTTTTTTGAGCAGATCGAAAGGGATCGATCCGTCTTCCGCTCGCCGGCGCACGAGGGCTGGAAAGAGGGCTGCAGCCACCGATGCAGCGACAAAATGCCCCGATTCCATCAACCGATATCCAGCCCCGTATAGACCGGCCATTTCATCACCGCCCTGGGGTAGTAACTCCCGGAGCATCACCACATCGATGCGGAAGACCATCGTGCCCAGAATCCCTGCGGCAGCGAAGGGCCAGGCTTCGATCAGGGCTGCGCGGAGGTCCGCCTTGCTCGGCTTGGCCGGCATGAGGCTCAAGCCCAAGCCCCCCATCCACCGAGCGGTCACGATGAGCCCCAGCACCTCCCCCAACAGGAAGGCGAGGAAGGCCACATGAAGGGCTTGCTCTTGGGGCACGATCCAGACACCCACACCACCCACGACGGCAAATACGAATCGAGCGGCGGTCCGCGCCCATGCCTCACCCCGAGCGTCTTCCAGGCCTCGCAGCCCGGAAGCACCCAGTTGGCTGGTGCCCTGCATCAAGATGGCTACAAACATGAGACCGTGCAGGACCACGGGAAAATCGGGCGGGGCAATCGTGAGCCAGCCGGCGACGCCGAGACCAACGATCAGACTGCCCAAATGCTTCGCCCACACGGCCGCTTGAGCCTGGCCTAGATCACCAGCGGCCACATGACGGGTGTAAATGATGGGCAAACCGAGCGTCGCCGCGAAGCCCAAAATCTCCATGAGCGAGAAGGAATAGATGAAGAGGCCGAAGCCTTCTTGCCCCAAGCGCCGCGTCAGAGATGCATAGATGCCCAGGTTGAGGACTTTAGCCAGGAGTTGGGCAATTCCCAGCCAACTGGCGTTCGCCCGAATGCTCAGACGGTCTTGGCTCAATGGACGGGCAGCATCGGGCCTGGAATCCATTCCTGGAGATCCGAACCGCCGCCTAGGTTCCCCTGCCCCGAATAGCCCCAACAGAAGACCTGTCCGTCATCAGCTAAGGCACAAGAGCCGTAACGCGTCAGCGCCAAGTCCTTCACAGGCGGCAGGTTCACGACAGGCACACTGGCTCGACGGTTGCGACTGAAGCCATCACCTAACTGACCGTAAACCCCCCAGCCGACACAGCGGGCAACGCCCGGTCCAGCACCTGGATTCGTTCGATTGATGAGACAGGAGTGGTAGAGCCCCAAGCTGAAATCCACCAGGTTACTAAAGGCACCTACAGGCGTCGGCTGCAGCCTTCGGTCCGTCGTCATATCGCCCAACTGCCCTTCCGAGTTACGTCCCCAACAGTTCAAGGATTGATCCATGAGTTCGGCACAGACATGCTCCCCACCCGTGACCACTCGGCGCACCGCGGGTTGAATACCTTGGGCATGGAATTGGACGACCTCGGGCTCCCAGACCCCCTGCGTCGCCCCTGAGCCCCGGGATCCGATACCCACTTGTCCCTGTCTGTTATCCCCCCAGCAATAAAGTTGCCCTGCCCCGGTGACCGCGCAGACGGTGCGGCTCCACATCGACACCTGAGTCACACCGGTCAGCCCAACCACCGGAGAGGGTGTCGATCGAGTCTGGGCGCCTTCGACCTGGCCGGTTTGGCCGTAGTTGTCGGACCCCCAGCAGTAGAGAAGTTGGTCCTGACCCACAGCGCAGGTCGTATCCTGACCTGCGGCGACCTGACTCGCTGCCGGCATCGCTGCCACCCGTGTTGGGCTTGGCACCTTTTCATCAGCGATGCCTAGACCGAGTTGTCGCTGTTGGTTGTCCCCCCAACAGTAGACCTCGCCGTTCTGCAGGCGAGCGCAGCTGTGACGACCACCCGCCGCCACCTCTTCAACAGCCGTGAGCGTTCCGGCTCGCTTGGGGGTGAAAGCGACAGAGACCGTGCCATCACCGATCTGTCCGTCCGGATTAATTCCCCAACAGTAGACTTTACGATCCGTCCCCACCCCACAGGAATGCCGATTTCCCCCACTGAGACTTAGAAAGCGACGACCGGTTTCCATGGGGTTCGCCTCGGGAATGATCCCACCGGCTTGGGCGCGCCCCAAAGCGCCGAACGGGTTCATGCCCCAACAAAAGACCCGACCATCAAGGCCCAGGCTGCAGACCGTAAATCGGCCCATAAACAAGCGAACAGACTGATGCGCTCCCTCGTCAACGGCCGGGTCGTGGGGGGTACGAACCTTGCGCCCCGTTGGCTCACCCACCTGCCCGAAGTCGTTCCAGCCCCAACACCGAAGCCCCAGTTCGGGGCCGATGGCACAGGTCTGGTGATAGTTGGCGATGATCTGAGTCACTCCGCTCAAGCCTTGGACGACCTGGGGTTGACGGCTGTTTGGCCCCCGGCCGACCCCGAGTTGCCCAGCCCAATTGACCCCCCAACAACTGACGACACCTTCACCGTGTAGCGCACAGGTGTGATCATCACCCACAGCCACTTGGGTGACGTTGTCGACAAACTCGACCTGGAAGGGCACCGTCGAACGGGCCCGACTATCCCCTGTGCCGATTTCGCCGCCGGTCCCATTCCTGCCCCAACACCAGAGTTGCTGTTCCCCATCGATGCCACAGACGTGCTGAGTCCCCACGACGATCTCGGTGAATGGGTCGAGGTTAGGACTGGGGATGAAGACCAGTTCTCTCGCCTCTCGGGTATCCGCACCGCACTGGCCATCGTTGTTGTTGCCAGCACACCAGGTGCTGCCATCGGCCTTACGAGCGATCGTCGTGTTCCCACCGGCCCAGACGTCGGCGATTTCCCCTTCCATACCCGCTGGAATTGTGGGCTCGGTGCGATTGTCTCGCGCCCCCCCACCCAATTGCCCAGCCCAACTGCTCCCCCAGCATTTGAGCGTCCCGCTCTCTTCGAGGGCGCAGGTGTGGGTTCCGCCAGTCCCTACAACCTTGGTGACTGGCCCCAGATTTCGGACCCGAGCGAAACCATACTCCCAAGGGGTTGGGTCGCCCCGTCGACCTAATTGCCCAGAGGTATTTTGGCCAACGCATCGGACCCTGCGATCCGCCCCAAGGACACAACTGTGATAACTTCCGACCGCCATCCCCAGAACCGGGCGACGGCAGGCCGTTGTACAGCCGTCGGTCTCATCGTCGTTGCCATCGTCACATTCTTCGTAGCGCTCGTGGATCGGCAAGCGATTGCCCTGATGGATGCCGTCGCCACAGCGCCCGGCGCCCCCATCCGGAGGCTCGGGGCCCCAATCCCGCAATCCGGCGGCGCCGGCATCCTCGACGGGGCTGATGACGAGGCCTGGATCGGGCACTGGCCCCGCATCATCACCGTGGCCCGGTAGCCCAGTGAAGCTACAGGCATTCAACACGATAAAGAAGAGGCTCAGCAGGCGGTACATTGGGTTTTCCCATGGCTTCCTTACTGCATCCTTGGGACCCGTGCCAACGTCCTGCCTGAGCTCTTGTCGATGCGGCCGGTTGCCCTTCTCGGGAGCAGGGCCTAGTCTCCCAACCATGAGATCATCGAATCCTGCAGAGATCCTCCTCCTCGATGCCGACAATCGAAGGCGCCTCGAATTGTTCGAGCGGCTCCAGGCCGCCGGTTTCACGGTCCTGCAGGCGGCAAACGCGCAAGATGCGGCCGATCTCCTTGCCCACACTGGTCCCGAGGCGACGGTGGTTGAGGCCGATCAACTCACCAGTTTCCTCGAGACCTGTTTGCATGTCGAAACACCGCCCCCACTCTACCTGATTGGCCTGCCCCCGCTCGGTACGAAGATTCCCCACCTTGGAGCGGTCATCCCCGAGGGCCGACTCGACCTCTTGGACAGCCTCTTGTTTGGCCTGAGGCAGCGCATCATGCTGCGCGCCCAACGGGAAGATCTGGAGCGGGGCTTGGTGGAGTTAGCGCACCTCGCCATCGATCTGGGGCGTAGCGCTCGCAGCATTCCCGACGATGCGCTCCTGGGACAGTCACTCAGAGAAGTCGTCGAGATGGCTCAAGCGCGATTCACCACCCAAAAAGTACAGGTCTCGGGGCTCCTCTTCGCCCGCCAGCCTGGCACGCCTCTAACACTACGAGCCAGCATCGGTGTTGATGACGAGTCCAAAGCATCCGCCCGCTATCTTAGCCTTGCCAGTGATTCCATCCGGCAGGATGAGATCGTCAAAGACACCGGTGGTGCCATTGCGGTCCCCCTTCCCACCCTTCAGTTCCAAAATGGGGCCATTGTGCTGTTGGGCATTGAGGCGGCCGATCTAAGCAGCTTTCAACGCTTGCTGGTCACCGCCGCGGCCGAAGTCAGTTTAGCCCGCGATGCAAACACGCTCTATCATTTGGCGATGATCGATGGGCTCACAACCATTTACAATCACGGTTACGGACAGTCTCGCCTGATCAAGGAGCTCAGACGAGTCTCCCGTAGCCGACTGGCGATCACCTTGGCGATTATCGACCTCGATCATTTCAAAGAGATCAACGACCGCCACGGCCACATCGCTGGCGACCATTGTCTACGGTCCACGGCCAAGGCGCTAGGAAGCGCCATGCGAAGCACCGATATTTTGTACCGAAGTGGTGGTGAAGAGTTTGTGGTTGTCCTGCCGGGCTCCGGGCCTCAGCAGACCGAATTGATCGGCTCAAAACTCTGCGACACGCTGCGGCAGTTGCAGGTGGAGTGGAACGAGATGCCCATCCCGATCACGGCGAGCGTCGGCTTGGCGAGTCTGCCGGCCCAGGCACTGGCGGACCGCTACACGGCGGGGACCGGCTGGACGGACCTCGCCCATCGGATGCTCGAATTGGCCGATCAAGCCATGTATCAGGCGAAAGCGCGAGGACGAGACTGTTTCGAGCGCGCCGGCCACGTGGGTGATGTCAGCAATCACCCGTCGGTGGCTAAACTCTTACAATCGATGTCCTAAGGGACGAGCGACCATGACCAGGGACTTTCCCCTCTCTCCGTCCTCGCCTATCCTGCCACCGTCAGGAGCGAAGATGCGCCACCTTCTCATCGCAGTATTTACCTTGTGGGGCCTACAGGCCCAGGCTGCTGGAACACTGGTATGGGTGGATTCGTCCGAAGCGAAAACCACCGCGTTAGCCGAAGAACTCCAGGCCTTGGCCGGTCCGATGAGCTTGTTTCAACTGGCCGGTGGAAAGGCCAGCAGCAACCAAACTGCGCAACTCGCCATCGGTGCCGCGGAGGAAGCCTGGCGGCAAGTTCGCCCTGATCTGATGGCCTCCGCATTACAGCAGGCTCGGGCTGCCCTTCGCAATGACCCGGCCCCCGGCGACGCCGCCCGCATGCGCCGCTTACTGTGCTTGGAGGCGGCCTACGAAGTCGGCGAGTTTCGAGCTGAGAAAGCACGGGCCCTCTTAAAGCAAGCCCTTGGATTAGGGCTCAAATCACTGCCGACGGATTTAAGCCATACACTCAGTCCCTTGGTCGACGAGCTACGAGCCCAAACGATCGCCAGCGTCGAACTCAACTTTCGCGTGCCACCGGGCGCTCGGGTTTTCGTCGACGACCAACCCCATGACCAGAGCGGTCCTGTCCAGGTCGCTGAAGGGCTCCATTTGGTCGGCAGCAGTCTGCAGGGGCATCGCCCCTCCTACCGCTGGATCGAGGCCAGTGGCCTGGGCAGCCACATCGACCTTCTCCCCACAGCAGCTCCGGAACTGGCGACCCTCAAAGTCACGCTCACGGCAGCAGCCCGTGGCGATGCGCTCCAAGCAGATGCCCTGCGCCGAAAGTTAGGATTGCAGGCCCTCGTCCTGTGCAGCCTACGGATGCTGGGGGGGCGCTACGATGGACGCTGTATGCGCCATGCCGATGATGGCTCGAAACGGGAATCTGTGGTGTCGTTTCATGAGGAAGAGCCTCTGTCCGGTCCCGCTCAACGCCTTTGGCAAGGCCTTCAGGCGGCTCCGACCGTCACCGTCGGATCGGTGGAGCCCACCGAGCGAATCGATCCGGGGCGTCGACACGCCCTGGCTGGGGGGAGCCTGCTCACCCTTGGAATCATCGGTCTGGGCACGGGGGGCTACTACGGCCTGCGTGCAGCAGACGCTCACGAAGCCTACCTGGCAACACCGCAGACCGATACCGAGGAACTCGAGCGGCTCCGGGTCAACGGAAAGTCAGCCGCGCTGGGTGCTGATGTGGCCGTGAGCGTCGGCGCGATCTTTACAGCCATTGGATCAGGCCTGTTGTACCAGGCCCGTCAGAAGCGTCGCGGGGTGGCGGCTTTCGTTGGAGCCCAACCATGAGACTTCTTTGCCTTGTCCTCAGCCTGTCCATGGCCTGCACCGGTCTCTACGACTTCGACTCGGTGGAAAATCTGCCCTGCAATGCCGCCAACAACTGTGCGGCCGGTTATACCTGCCTCACCGATGCAGAGGGGGCTCGCTGTGTCCCCGACGCCATCCGCGGCGACGGCGAGAGTTGCAGCCGAACCAGTCAGTGCACGGCCGGTTTGATCTGTGATGACAAAGACTGCCCCGCAGACCAAATGAACTGCCCAAGCCGGCTCTGCCGCCAGCCCTGTAATCCGGCCGACCCCACCAGTTGTGCGGCGGACAATCAACTGTGCTGGACGGCCAATACACTCGATCCAGCCCATGCTGGGGGTAAGGGGTTTTGCGAGGAAGGCGATTGCGTCGACGATGCCTCCTGCGAGGGCGATGCGCTCTGTCTTCGGATTGGCGCTGTGACCACGGGTCTGTGTACCCCACGATGTGACCCCATCGATGTGGACGCCTGTGGTGCCGGCCAAAGCTGTCGGCCCCATGGCTCTGATCCGCGGCAAACCGCCTGTGCGCCGGAAGGTCGGGCCCAAGCGGGGGAAGCCTGTGGGCAAGAGGCCTGTGTGAAAGGCATGATCTGTATTCAAGATCTGCAAAACGTCGAGCGCTGTGCCCAGGTCTGTGATCCGCAGCAGCTGCGGGGGGTCGGTTGCGAAGGCCCCAATCCCACCTGCTTTGGCATCGAGGGTACCACCTATGGAGTGTGCATCGGCATCTGCGAGGGCTGGAACCCGGATCAGTGCGGTCTTGGCTTTAGCTGTCAGCCTCTCGATGCGGAATGGCTCCAAGGCTATTGTGGTGAAGCTGGCTCCAGCGGGCGGGGCGAAGCCTGCCCAGGGGGGCACGTCCACTGTGAGCCGGGCCTTCTCTGCTCCCCCCGTTCAGCAACCTGTCAGCCGGTCTGCCAGGTGACCCAAGCGGGCGAGACGTGCCGGGCCTTCGGTGCCAACCTGAACTGCATTCAGGCGGCCGCCGGTCGCAGCCTCTTTGGAGTGTGCGAGTGAGCACGCTACAAGGCGCGCTGCGTCGCAACCCGCTCCCTGAGTTAATGATGGAGGTCCGCTCTCTGCGTGCGACCGGCCCCCTTGAACTGCTCACGGGTGGCGGCATGAAGTTGAATACGCTGCACCTCCGCAGCGGGCGTCTTATGCGCATCGACGGTCGGATTACCGATTTTGAAGCCGAAGACCTCGGGGTTGTGCTCACGACCCGTTTCGATGTCTCACCCTCGCTGATCGATCAGGCTCGAGCCCGCATCCAAGGCGTTGAGGGCTTCACGCTGAGTTCGGCCCTCATCGAAATGGGCGGCGTCAAGCGGGGTATTATTCACCGGGCCCTCGATGAGAGTCTGCGGCAACAAGTGGAGGCCTTGCTGCTCGATAAAGGCGACGCCATGCGGTATGCTTTTTCAGCCCTCACGGAAGGGCCTCCCACAGCCTATCAGGGGCTCGACCTGGCACTCCCGGTAGCCGCCCACGTTTTGCTGCGCGGTGATTTGGACGAGTGCCGTTACCAACTCAGGCAGGTCGCAGCCCTGCAGCGCCATCCCAAACTGGTGGTCGAATCCCTGGCGGATCGCTTTCAATTGGGTATCCAGGATCGGGTGCTATTGGAGCTCCTGACGGTCCCCAGACGGCCCAGCGACCTCATGGACGCCGATCTAGAGGACCAAGATCGTACGGCTCGGCTGCTACGAGCGCTCAAGTTGATCGGCATGCTCCGGTCCGCCCCAGAAGACCGGGTCCGGGCCGTCGTGCCATTAGAGATTCGCAGGATCTACAAAGCGCTGCCTCAGTGGGTCAAAAGCGGCCCGACTGCGACCGAGGTCGAAGAGATTCTCACCGAGGAGCAGGCGGCCTTTCTTGAGGAGGTCGAGGGGAAGCAAGCACTGGATCTCTTCACCCTCTTCGATGTGCCTCAAGATTGTACCGAACGGCAGGTCAGCGAGGCCTTCGTCGAACTGGCTCAGAAGTGGCACCCAGACCGAGGCGTCGACCTCCCCTATGTCATCAAAGATGCGCTGACGAAACTGTTCGCCAAAATCAATGACGGTCGGGACATGCTCTTAGATGAAACGACCCGAAACAACTACATCGGCACCCTCGAGAATCGGGCCGGTGCTGCAGAAGCGATGCACGTGGAGCAGAGTCCCGAAGTGTCAGCGCTCGAGACAGCAAAAGCCAAGGTCTTCATTCGCAAAAAGGACTTTCGCTCAGCCCGAGCCCACCTTCGCCGGGCCCGCCAACTCGATACGAGCAACCGGGAGGCGCAACGACTCCTCGCCGTGGTGGTTCTCACCGACGACAGCAGCCGCCCGAAAGCCCGAGAAGATGCACTGGCCTTCTTGACGGAGCATTTTCCCAGCCACCACGACACCAGTTATTATGCGGGTCTGGACGCGATGAAAAAGGGTCTACAGAAGAAGGCGGAGCGCCTTTTTAAAGACACTCTAGAGACCTACCCGGGTCACCGAGAAGCTGCCCGCTATCTCCGACTCTTTAAGATGCGGGACGCTCAGGGTCCGGGATGATCGCCCTTCGCATGGGCCCCGGGAGATAAGGCCCGAGTCGCAGCCCCCGCAGTTGCACGGCTGCGACGCCAAAGCCAAGCACCCCGCCGACCACGACATCTGCTATCCAGTGTTGTTTCACGAACATGGTGGAAATGGAGATTGCGATTCCCAGGATGAAATAGGCCACCCCTGGTAGGCGACGGAAGCGGCAAAGCCCCCACAGGCCGGAATAACAACACAAAGAGACATGGAGGCTGGGCAAACAGTTCCCCCGCCCGTCCACGGTGTAATAAACACTGAGCCCCCAATTGCTCCAACCGGTCCCGAGACTCTCGGGGCGGAGGCCCGCCGTCGTCACGGGAAACACCAGGAAGATGGCGAATGCGATCAAGCAGATCAAAGTAAAGCCAGCGGCTAACTCAGCGTATTCTCGCCCCTCCCGCGTGCCAAGGATCAAGGCCATCGGCATGGGCACGTTCAAGGCGTAGATCCAGACCCAGGCTGGGGTCAGCGGGATGGCGTAGTCCCAGGCTGTCGAGACATCGAAGGCCCGACTCGAGTCGGCCGTAATACCGTGATTGATGAGCAAATAGATCGCGATCAGAACGATCATCAGTGTGAGGCCCACCACAAGGCGCTGTTTCAGTGATGGCTCAGGTCGGGCTAGACTCTCATCAGATTCGGGCCGATGAACATCATGAGGAGCTTCCGCTTGCCACATTTTCGCCTCATGTTTCTCAGTCTAGGATGCCTCAGCACAGCCTGTGCGAGTACGGGGCCTGTGGAGTTCAGTGTCCAACAGCCGCAGAATTCGGTCAACTCATTGCTCGTGCTTCCTGCTCAGTTCACGAGCTTCCCCGTGGGCGGGCGAGAGTTGTGGCAGATCAACCGGCTCATTACACGGGGCTTAGCTCGCCACGGTTCGCTGGCGATCATCGACAGCCGAGAACTGACTCTGAAGGAGGACCAGGACCTCCCCATGCCGGTCGCGAACTTGCTCACGCAGTCGGACCTTGAGAGCCTGCTCTCATGGGCCGAGACGTCTGCGGCAAAGACCCTTGTCGTCAGTCCGCTGGTTGTCCGTCACACGCGGCGGGTGACACGAAAGCGGTCTGGAGCGGTGCAGGCCGGCATGGAGGTCACCGTGTCCGTCACTCTTGAACTTCGCCAGATTTCAAGCCCAGAGCAACTGCTGGGTGTCGTGTCTTTTGAGTCGAAAACCCCGGCATTTTACATCCCCGCCGAAGGGGAAGACCCGGCCGAGTCTCTGTTCGCGGCTGTTCGAGGAGCTACTCAAGAATTGGTCCGGCGACTGCGCCCCCTGCGAGGCCCCTCCCAAGCCAAGGTCAACTGGCTGAAGGACAACTTGGCGCTGATGGCCCGCATGGACAGCACCCAGGTTCGTTCGGTCTTGGCTGTCCCCAATGAAATCGAGCGGCTGACTCAGGTCTCCTTTCTCGCAGACCTCGCCTTCGGTCAGTTGCGGGGACGGGAGGTCGAAAAGCGCTTAGAAAGCCCGCCAGGGCTGCGGGTGGTCGTGCCTTACGGTCAGCACCTAAAGGTCGGCGATGTGATCACAGAGATCGGGGGCAGACCCGCTGTGAGTCCCTTTCAAATGGCCCGAATGGTCAAAGTTCGCCGAAGCCACCTTCAAGTCCTGCGGGAAGACAAATTGGTCGACGTCACCCTGCCGCAGGAATGATCGAAACGGCCTGATCGACTAGAGAGGCTGTCGCCCCTCAAGAGCCCGTTGCAAGGTGGGGCCATCGACGTACTCCAGATCCCCACCCGCTGGCAGGCCCCGGGCCAAGCGAGTGACTTCGACCATCGGGCTCAGGAGTCCGGCCAAGTAGATCGCTGTCGCTTCGCCTTCCACACTCGCCCCGGTGGCGACCACGACCTCTTCGATGGGTACTTCGCCGGGAAACCGGGCGAGCAGCTCACGAATCTTCAGTTCCTCGGGCCCCACCCCATCGAGGGGAGCGAGGACCCCATGCAGCACATGATAGACACCGTTCCAGGCACCGCTGTTTTCGAGGACGGTCACATCTTGGGGCCCTTGAACCACGCAGATCCTCGCCTGGTCCCGGCGCCCATCAGCGCAACGACTACAAAGACTCGCCCGAGCATAGTTCTGACAGCGAGTACATAGATTGGTTTCTTGCACCAACTCGGTCAGCGCATCGGCCAACTCGAGGCCGTAGCCCTCGCCCTTGCGGAGCATGTGATAGGCATGCCGAGTCGCGGTCTTTCGGCCCACACCAGGTAGCCGGCTCAGGAGCTCGATCACCCGCTCGAGGGGTTCGCCACCGGACACTTAGGCTGATCCTAGTTGATGGCCAGTTGTGCCTGTTCGAGCCCAGTCGAGCCTCGGTCGCCCACCGCGGGCTCAGCGCTCAACACCGCCTCGCTGCAACCTTCTGCAAAGCTGGCGAAGTTCTCGATGAACATCTGCGCGAGGCGGTCGGCCTGAGCGTCGTAGGCAGCCCCCGAATCCCAGGTCTTGCGAGGATGCAAAATCTGACTCGGCACACCGGGGCAGGCCGTCGGGATTTCAAAATCGAAGCGCTCAAAACGCTGGAAGCTTTGGGCGTTCAACGTGCCATCAAGGCAGGCGTTAAGGAGTCGGCGCGTCCACTTGATGCTGATCCGCTCGCCGTCACCATAGGCCCCCCGAATCCAACCGGTGTTGAGGAGCCAAACCTGGGCTCCACTCTCCTCGATCTTCTTGGCGAGAAGGTCCGCATAGACGCTGGGGTGACGAGGCATAAAGGGTGCACCAAAGCAGGCAGAGAAGGCCGGCTGGGGCTCTTTCACGCCGATCTCGGTGCCGGCGACTTTCGCTGTGTAGCCACTGATGAAGTGATAGGCCGCTTGATCGGCGGTGAGGCGACTCACAGGCGGCAACACACCAAAGGCGTCACAGGTCAGAAAGACGACGTTTTGGGGAACTCCCGCCCGTCCGCTCGGCTCACGATTCTCGATGAACTCCAGCGGGTAGGAGCCTCGAGTGTTCTCCGTGAGGCGCCCATCGTCGAAGTCCGGTACGCCGTTGGCATCCAAGATCACATTTTCAAGCACGGTGCCGAATCGGCGGGAGGTGGCGAAAATCTCGGGCTCTGCCTCAGCGGAGAGGCGAATCATTTTGGCGTAGCAGCCGCCCTCAAAGTTAAAGACACCATCGTCGGACCAGCCGTGCTCGTCGTCACCGACGAGGGCCCGATGCGGGTCGGCGGACAAGGTGGTCTTCCCCGTGCCCGACAGACCGAAGAAGACCGCCGTATTGTTACCCGTGGTATTCGCAGAGCAATGCATGGGTAGAACGCCTTCGCCCGGCAGTTGCAGGTTCATGGCGCTGAAGATGCTCTTCTTGATCTCGCCGGCGTAGCGGGTCCCACAGATCAGGACGAGCTTCTCACCGGGGTGAAAGAGCACAGCAACTTCACTGTTGAGGCCCAAGTCCTGCCAATCTTCGAGACGGAGCAACGGCGCATGAAGCACCGTGTACTCGGGCACGTGGGTCGCCAAATCTCCGGTGGAGGGGGCGATGAACATGTTGCGAGCGAAGGCGTTGTGCCAGGCCGTATGGGTCACGACCCGACACTTGAGGCCGTAGGTCGTATCAGCGCCACAGAGGAGATCCTGGACGAAGAGGGTCTCTTTGGCGTTCAGCACATCGAGAACCCGCTGCCGAATCACATCGAATCGCTCTTGGGTGAAGGGACGATTCACGGTGCCATCCCACCAGATCAGATCTTCGGTTCCTGGCTCAACGACCGTGAACTTGTCCTTGGCGCTGCGCCCAGTCCGGTCACCGGTTTCTGTGACGAATGCGCCATGACGGCTCAACGTGCCCTCGCCCCGCTCGATGGCCAGGTTCAGGAGTTCAAATTGCTGCAGGTTCCAGCGTACGTCGCCACTGGGCTCAAGACCATGATTCTCGAGGCCGTAATTGCTGTGTTGCATCCCACCCTCCCCCTTCGTGTGACACGAAGTGTAAGGCGCCTATCAGGGACCTAAGAAAAGGCAACGCTGAAGCGACAGGATGGTGTCACGAGTTGATCAGGACCTGGCCCCCTGGGCCCTCAGCCCAGCGATCTATGCCGGTGATGCCTGACCTTCTGCTGCCAGAATATTAAAGCCTGCATCCACGTGGGTGACTTCGCCGGTGATCCCCGTGTTGGCCAGCAGGAAGGCTGCCGCCTGGGCGACCTCCTCCGTCGTGATATGGCGGCGCAACGGCATCACATGTTCCGATTTTCGCATCAACTCCCGGAAGCCAGGGATGCCGGCCGCTGCCAGGGTTCGGACTGGGCCTGCGCTCAAGCAATTCACCCGGATGTTTTCCGGGCCCAGGTCGTTGGCAAGATATCGGGCTGTGATCTCAAGACTGGCCTTCGCCACGCCCATGAGACTGTACATTGGCACCACCTTCTCGGCGCCGAAGTAGGTCATTGCCAGGACACTGCCACCGTCACCTGCGGCCAGCAGCGGACGCAGGCTTCGGCAGAGCGGAATCAGGCTGTAGGCACTGATCTGATGGGCTTGGAGAAAGTCGGTCTCGGTGATCTCGTGGAAGGGGCTATCGAAGGCCTCCTTGTTGGCAAACGCGATGCTGTGCAGCGCGTAATCCAGGCCTCCGAAATCCGAAGCCAAGCCTGCTGCCAGGGCATCAAAGTGCGCTTCGTTGGTGACATCTAACTCGTAGTAATGGGAGACGCCGAGGCTTTCGCCCAGCTTCCGGACGCCCCCTTCCAGGCGCTCCGTTTGGTAGGTGAAGGCCATCTCACAGCCCGCGCTGTGCAGGGCCTGGGCGATGGCCCATGCAATGCTCCGCTTGTTGGCAACACCCGTCACCAGCGCCTTTTTTCCCGTCAGGTCTAGCATCGCAAATCCTCCCTTTTGCTGGGGGCCCCTATCGCCCTGTCCCATGGGCAGCAAGGAGGAAGAAGACGTCGGTGAAACCGGCGCCAAAACCGGAATCGACGATTCGAGCGCATCTCGCTAGGCGGCCCCTGTGCTTGCGGCTAGTATGCCCTCAGGAAAGGACAGCTTTCATGCGAATCCACCTCATGAGCGTTGTAGCGTGTGTCGCTGCCTGTAGCGCCCCGTTGCCCGAGCTCGTTACGACTCCGACCCCTGGGCTGGCATCCCTTGACCTGCGGGGTCAGTATGAAACTGGCGTAGAGGGCACCATCGCGACCCTGCCGCTGAGCGGCGCCCGGGTGGAGCTGGTTGGGGTCGGACTGGTGACCCACACAGACGCCTACGGTGAATTCAGTTTTCTCGGCATTCCTGTCGAGGCTTTGTCCCATCGACTCGAGTTCCTTGTCTTCGATGCTCAGGCTCTGGAGTCGGACCCGCCGATCGGCCGTTTCGTTGAAACCATCAGCAGCACCGCAGTTGGCTCGGTGACCTTTACGAAAAAGGTTGTGAACCCCCGAGGTGCCGTCACCGGCCGGGTGGACTTGGTGGGTGACGACAACGATGGCGGCGTTCTGGTCTATGCCGAAGGCTTCCCCGGTGTTGACGACTTGACCGGACCCGACGGCAGCTTTGTTCTGCTGGGAATTCCCGCCGGGAGCGTTCAAATCCGCAGCAATCGGGAGGGCTTTCTTCCGAGCCCAGAGGTGGTGGATTTTGAGGCCCAGGCCTATCTTCAGCGCACACTCGACAACCCCATCATCCTCAACCCCGTGCCGGGGCAACCGGCGACAGCGATCACTGGCGGGCGGGTCCTCACCGTCGATGGGACGATCCCCGACGGGACCGAAGTCTGGGCCATCCCCCAGATTAGTGGTGGCGTGGGCCAAGCGATGGTTCGCATGCCGGTGAGCAGCGACGGCCGCTTCGGGGCCGCTTTACACTTCCCCGAACCCCACCAGTTCGTGCTCAAGTCCGGTGGTCAGTTGACCGCTGCACGGCGCTTGCACGTCCAGCCCGGGCGCCAAGACCTCGTGCTGGTCGGGCTCCCCCTTGGCGACAGGGAGGAAGACCGAGATGGCGATGGACGCGTGGGGGCCGAGGACGTGGATGACACGGACCCCCACACTTGGTCCGATCTGGATGGCGACGGGCTTGGGGATATCCATGACTGGGACGACGATGGCGACGAGGTGGCGGACATGGAGGAGCTGTGTCCGGGAAGGGACAATCAAACCTCCGATCCAGAGGAAGCTGACACGGGCGCCTTCAGGGGCAACCCGGGCGACGATGTGACCGTCCGCTTAGCCGGTGGCGAGGGCCATTTTTGGGGTAACGGCCGAGCCCTACTAAGCGAAATCACTGACCCCACAGCCGGTTTCCTGGAGCCCTTCCAAGTCCGCCTCGACAAGCGACGCGATGATTTTGGTACCCGGCTGCTTCATGGGCCCTATCGAATCGCTCCAGTGGAGGGTGGCCGCCTTGAATTCCGAGCCTTTGGCTACCTTGGGAATGCCGACGACACGATCGAAGCCGTCACCATGCCTGCCGAACTCTGCGATGAATGGTCCGAGCGCCGCTGCAGCCCAGCGTTCGGGGATCTCAACATCAGCGCCTCGGGCCAGGGGATTGCCCAGCATCCACTGACCTTATCCCCTACGGGACGGGGACGTTTCAAAATACAAATGCCCCTGGAGTTGACCGAGCCAACACTCATCTGGGTCTGGTTACCCGGTGGCGGCGCCATAACGCCCCTCTGTGGCAACGGCACGGTCGATGCCGGCGAGGTCTGCGATGACGGCAACGATCAGGAGGACGATGATTGCACCACTGTATGTCGACGCCCCACCTGTGGCGACGGCCTCATGCAGCCGGGCCTGGAGGAGGGCTGTGACGATGGCAATGGGGATCCCAGCGATGCTTGCACCAACCAATGCCAGCCAGCCCGCTGCGGCGATGGCATCCTGCGAACGGGACTCACGGAGGATGATCCAGGCTACGAGGCCTGCGACGATGGGAACGCGGACGATGGCGATGGCTGTGACGCGGAGTGTGCCTTAGAGGCAGGTGGTGAGTGCATCGATGCCGATGGGGATCAGCATGGAGAGGGCTGTGAAGATGGTCCCGACTGCAATGACAATGAGGCGTCTCTGCAGGACAATTGCGATGAGTGCGGCAATGGCGTTCTTGAAGTCCGTGCCGGTGAAAGTTGCGATGATGGCAACCAAGCCGACGGCGATGGTTGCTCCTCCAATTGTCGAGTTGAAGAAGCCCAGCAGTGTGTTGATCCTGACGGCGATGGCTTCGGCCATGGCTGTGCCAATGGTCCCGACTGTAACGAACAAAACCCAGAACAGCATGACGACTGTGACCGCTGCGGCAACGGCTTTGTCGAAGACGGCGAAACCTGTGACGATGGCAACGTCGTCGCCAACGATGGCTGCGATCCAGACTGTCAACTTGAGCAGGCTTGCGGCAACGATGTGATCGAGGGGGATGAGTTTTGCGACGACGGCAACACGCGGGATGGGGATGGCTGCGCTTCCGACTGCTCTAGCCCCGTCTTGGTGCCGCTCTCCGTTGGGGCCAGCTACAGTTGTCGAGTTGGTGATGGTAGCCAGCCTGCCCCCATCAGCTGTTGGGGCCAACTCTTTGGCGATGGGGGACAGCCCGACAGTTCCCCTGTGGTGAAGAGCGAATGGCCTGTTCATCAGGTCAGCTTAGGGGGCGATCACGGCTGCGTCATTAGAGCGGGAGGCGGGCAAAATGGCCAAGTCTACTGTTTTGGTATCAATCTCCAGCGACAACTCGGTCAGTCTGGGCAGGGCGGTCGAGACCTCGGGAACCTCCCCCTCTACGCCGAGCACATGGAGGAGCCAATGGTCGCGACGAAGGTCGCCTCCGGTGCAAACCACAGTTGCGCACTGACGCCCGCGGGTGATGTCTATTGCTGGGGCGCCAACGACGAAGGCCAATCGGGTCAATTCGATGGAGACGGGGAGCCAAGCCCTGCATCCAACGTGCCGGTTCCAACAGGCGTCGATCTGAACGGAGAGGCGGTCGACATCGCCGTCGGCGCCAACCACAGTTGCGCCCTCATGAGGAGTGGCGTGATGAAATGCTGGGGCTTCGCTGAAACCAACGCGCTGGGGCGCCCCGCAGCGGGGCAAGACGCCTGCGCAGGGCGAACAGACGAACGCACGGTCGGCGAGGTGGAGGGCTTGCCCGAAAACGACGCCGTCCACATGATGACTGGCGGCGCAGCCCACACCTGCACACTCATGGTCAGCGGCAGCATCTACTGCTGGGGTGATGATTCGTCCGGTGCGCTGGGCCACGGCCAAGGTGGCTGTCAGACAGACCCAGTCCCCCAGCCCGTCACCATGGACACCGGCTGGGAGCAGATCGCCCACTTCAGCCATGTTTCTGCTGGCAATGAGCTCACCTGTGCCCTGGGCTGGTGGGATCAGGATGCCAATGCGGAGAACAACGACGAGGATTTCGCCTGGTGCTGGGGGAGCAATCAATCGGGCCAGCTGGGTGTGGCCATCGATGATCCAGATCTTGCCGTTGATGTCCCTTGGGCAGTCGGCGGTGCAGAGAACCGGCTACTGCACACGACGTTTCTGGCAACAGGGCTTGGCTTCCATGCCTGCGCGATCACACTGCCGAATCCTGGGGCGGAGACCTCTTGCTGGGGGATGAGCAACGCGTATCAAGTGGGTAATTGCCAACTTGCGTCGGTTGATCGCCCGGCGAGTGTCACCGAGGTCGCTTGCGGGTTCTAGTTCCTTCCTGCTCCCACCGACGATCCCGCTGCTTCAGCGGCCCCCATAATGCCATCCGATGAACGGGGTCCTTGCGTCGAAGCGATCGGCCCTCTAAGCGGGCGCAGGAGTCGAGATCATGGGTTTCTCTTGCGGCATCGTCGGCCTGCCTAACGTGGGCAAGTCCGCCCTCTTTAACGCCCTGGGTAATGCCCGGGCGGAGAGTGCCAACTTCCCCTTTTGCACCATCGAGCCCAACGTGGGTCAGGTGGCTGTGCCCGATGCCCGCTTGGACAAGCTCGCCGCCATGGTCCAGCCCCAGCGGGTGGTGCCGACTCAGATGACCTTCGTGGACATCGCCGGTCTCGTCGAGGGTGCCAGCAAAGGTGAGGGACTGGGAAATCAGTTCCTGGCAAACATTCGCGAGTGTAATGTGATCGCCCATGTTGTTCGCTGCTTTGAGAACGAAGATATCCATCACGTGAGTGGATCTGTAGATCCGATCCGGGACATTGAGGTCATCGATACGGAGCTGCTGCTGCGGGATATAGAGAGTGTTCAGAAGCGTCTGGATCGGGGGGAGCGAGAAGCGAAGACTGGGGATCCTGAAAAGCGAAAGTTAGTCTCCCACTTAAAAGAAGTGATGGCCGCTTTTGATGAGGGCACACTGTATCGGGCGCTGCCCGAAGACCCTCAGCGAGACGAGGCTTTGAAAGAACTCCATCTCCTCACCTCCAAGCGAGTCCTCTATGTGGCGAATGTGGATGAAGCCGGTGCCGCTGAGGGCAACGCCCATTTGGCGGCGGTCCAAGCCCGGGCAGAAGCCGAAGGCGCTGATGTGGTCGTCATTTGCGCAGATCTCGAGAGTCAGATTGCGGAACTCGATGACTTGGAAGAGCGCAACATGTTCTTGGAGGAGGCTGGTATTTCCGAGCCAGGCCTCCACCGGCTGATCGGCACAGGCTATCGGCTTCTCGGCCTACAAACCTACTTCACAGCTGGTGAGAAAGAGGTTCGGGCCTGGACCGTGACCGGCGGCTCCAGCGCCCCCCAGGCGGCTGGCGTCATCCACACCGACTTTGAGCGCGGCTTCATTAAGGCTGAGGTCATGAGCTACGACGACTTTGTCAGCCATGGCGGTGAGAAGGGCTGCCGCGAGGTAGGTAAACTCCGCGTCGAAGGCAAAGAATACATCGTCCAAGACGGCGATGTGATGCACTTCCGGTTCAACGTGTAGAGCCCTGGTCTGAAAAGCTGATTAATACACTTGGCGCATCTGTCCTCGGTCTCCCTTGAGCCATCTCGGCGTCTGTCCTGAACCGTATAGGGCGTCTTTTTTGAGCGTCCGGCTTGTCTACCGAGCTTAACCGTATTGTAGACTTGGCAAAGAGACCTTGAACTCCCCCTCCTCAGATTTTACCACTGTTGAGCCACTTTTTGCACCAATACGAGTGCCATGGATGAAACCCAAAAGACTGAGTCATGCCAAACAGCGTTCCCCCTTCAAATGCGGTTGAAACCAAAACCTTTTCAGACTTCGTAGCGCACTCAAATTATTCGCTGATGGATTCGCTCAATGCGGACCCAGAAGCGACTAAAGATGGCAATGACCATCACCCTCGACAAGTGCGATCTGGCCATTATGTCCCGGTGAAACCGACACCCATAGGGTCTCCTGCCTATGTCGCCCACAGCAGCGCCTTCTTCAACGAACTAGGCCTGAGCCATACGCTCGCTCAAGATGACGCATTCATGCGTCTGTTTTCCGGC
>PBND01000054.1 GCA_002722845.1 Myxococcales bacterium
CTGCGCTTGACCCGCACCACCGTCAGCGCCGCAGCGTCCGTTGGCGTCCCAAGCACCGACCATGTGGCAGCGCTGGCCGTCGCCACAAGTGTTCTCGCCGAGCACGGTGCAGGCTTCACCGGGCTGGTTCGCCATGCACAGGCCAACCCAGCCGTTCTGGTAGGGCTGCTGCATGCAGAAGCCGTCTCCTTCGCCGTGACCGTTGCAGGTCTCGCCAAAGGTACCGTTGCATTCAGCGCCGGTTTGGCCACCGCAGTAAGCGATGGCGCTCTCTTCGGCCGAACCACAGAAGTTGTACCAGCAGATCCCCTGCATGGCCTGACAGGCCTCAATACCCTCGCATTGATCCGACTGGGTGCACTCGGTCACGCAGATCTGTTCACCGTTCTGCATGGCCTGGCAGCGGTCGCCCGTCGCGCAATGATCGTTGCTGGCGCAGCCACCGTAGGAGCGCACCTTACAGACACCATTGTCACAGGTGCCATTGATGGCGTCTTGGCCGTCACCGAAGGAGCACTGCTCGTCGCTGGAGCAGGTGATTTCCGTGATGGCCGAGCAGTAATCCGCATCGCATACCTCACCGGCCTGGCAGGCGCTGTTCGCACCGCAACTGACCCGGTCGTCTGTGATGCACTGACCGATCTCATCGTTGCCATCGATGCGGCAAACCTGGCCGACGGTGCGGCAGTCGGTGTCCCGACGGCAGCCAGCAACACAACTGTTTTGTTCGCAAACCTCACCCCGGTTACAGCCCCGGTCGGTCTCGCAACCGCTGTCGCCGCCGCCGTTGTTGCCACCGTTGTTGTCGCCCACGTTGTTGCCACCGCTACCGCTACCGTTACCGCCCGCGGAGTCGACAGGCACGCAGGCCAGGGTCAAACCGGCGATAGCGAAGAGGGTACAGAGTTTCATCATCTTCATGATTGGGTTCCTTGTTTTCTTAAAGATTAAAGCTAGGGGTTGGAGATTGGCTCAATCACTATTGCCAGCAGAGGCCCAACTCGGATTCGACCTGGCCTTGGGTGAGTGACGAGAGGGACTGGCAACTGGTACCACTGGGGCACTGTGCACTGTTCTCTTCGCCGGGGCGGCAAATCACGCGGCAGGCGGCCGGTTGACCGACACAAACCGCTTCATCACCACATTCAGCGGTCGCATCGCAGGCTTCGCCGGCGGCCTTGCGTTCGGCTTCGGGAGCGGCGGACATGCAGAAACTGCGGGCCATCTCCCAGCCAAAGAAGCCGCAACGGGCCTCCGCACCACAACTGTCCTCTTGGTAGCCAAGCTCGCAGGTGTCGTCCTCGGTGAGGCAGACGCCAAAGTTGTAGGCCTGACCAAGGCAGAGCTCGCCTTCGTTGCAGGTCACGAGCCCGTGTCCACCCACCGCACAGGTACGGCTGCAGGTGGTGTCACCATCCGCATTGCCGCCCGCACAGATCAGGCCGCCGCTGCATTGCTCAGCGTCGTTCCCACGCACAGCCGTCCGGCTCATCAGACTCTCCTCATCGGGATTGCAGACTTCGCCTTCTGCCAGGTGACCACCTTCGAAGCAGAGACCGACCCACTCGGGGTTGCCGGCCTCATCGGTACCAGCGTTCACTTCAAGGCAGTGACCATCGGACTGGTTGTGGCTGCAGATGCCGCTCACGGCTTCGCAGTAGGCGGCGCCATCGGCTTCGCCCGTGCAGCGGGTTTCCTCGCTGCAGTCGGCATCGGTGGTGCAGTTCGTTACGCAGACATCAGCGAGGCAGGAGGCGCCTTCGTCGCAAGCGGTGACAGCGTCGACGGCTGCGACGTAACCGGCACAAGCCACACCCTCGTCACAGTCGGCATCTTCGCTGCAAGCAGCCCCTGCACCCACTTGGCATTGACCTTCGACTTCTTCTACAGCGTCGACGGGAGCGACGTAGCCCACGCAGGCAATATTCTCGGCGCAATCGGCATCCGCACTGCAGGCGGCGGCGTCTCCGTCGTCGCATGCGCCCATCACCTCTTCAACGGCATCGACAGGTGCCACGTAGCCACCACAGGTCACCCCGTCGCCACAGTCAGCATCCGCATTGCAGCCAGCGGCTTGGACAGCACATTGACCCATCACTTCTTCCACAGCATCCGCTGGGGTCCGGCAGGCATCGTTGTCAGCAGCCTCATAGGTGCGGCAGGTCAGCCAAGGATTGTCGCCACCACCGCAGTCGGCGGGAGCAGCGCAGAACTTCTCACACTCTTCCAGTTCGGTGTTGCAGCGTTCGCCTTCGTCACATTCGGCGTCCGACTCGCAGAAGGGGAGGCTCGGTGCGTCGGGGGCATCGGCCTGGCAACCGCCGCCCAGGGCGCCATTGGGGGGCATGTCGGCGAAGCCCGGGCTGAGATCGTTGGGGTTACCGCAGAGATTGTACCAGCAGTGCCCATTCAGGTTCGGCTCACATTGATCGATAGAGCCACAATCTTGATTCACCGTGCACGGGGTGAGGCAGCGGCTGCCATTGTTCATGGCGACGCAGTCTTTGCCAGAAAGGCAGTCAGCGGAAACCGTGCAGCCGTCCTTCTCACCGGCCTTACACACACCCTCTTCGCAGGTGTAGGTGATCGCCCGGTTCTCTTGATCCGCTTGCCCGCCCGGGAAGGAGCACTCCGAGTCATCGACACACTCGACGTCGGTGTGATGGAGGCAGAAGCCCTCGGCTTCACCACTCATGATATCGCAGATCTGGCCGGTGTCTGGGCAGTCTGCGTGCTGACTACAACGCTGACGAGTGTCCCGAACACATTCGCTCGCTTGGCAGAGGAAACCCACATCGCAGTCCCGATCCGAGGTGCAGCTGTTATCGACGATGCAGCGGCCACTCTCGCAGATCTCGGTGATCCGACACTGACGGTCGGTGTTGCATTCAGCCGCTTCACAGGCACCGCTGATGCAGAGTTCGTCCGCGGCGCAATCCCGTTCATCTGAACAGGTAGCGGGCTCGCTGGGACCTGCGTCTTCGGGGGTGTCTTCCGCCGGTGGGACGCAGGCCGTGGTGGTACAGAGTGCGAAGGCGGCGAGAAGGCCAATGAGATGGGGGGTGCGCAGATTCATCAATTACTCCCGGTGGGCCATAGGCCCTTCGATTTAGGCGCCGGTCTGTGAGGGGAAACCGGAGCCAAGTCAAGATCGATCAACGTGAGATGGTATAGATGACCGATGGGAGAGCGCACGCCCTTCTCGGTCTTTTTACCGAGGGCGATCCCCAAACCAGACCCCGTCGATGGGGGCCCGCCAGATGATACGGAAGCGCCCATCGAGATCACCGGGTGCGTCGGGCCAACGGCCTAACTCATCGCCAAGAAGGTCGTTGTTATCATCGTACACACGGGCACGCTGGTCGAAGTCCATGACCTCCCAGCCGATGCCGATTCGGCCGAGAATCTCGTCGACTTGGCGGCCGGCTTCCGCCACCGCGGCCTGACACATTTGCTCCACACCTGGAATGCCGCCATTGAGGCCCATCTGGCGGGCCGCATCGTTCGCGGCCCTGGCCACCCCGCGGCAGTCGATGGCTTGCTCCAGGGCCTGGGGAAGGTCCCTGGCCCGGCCGTTGGTGCTGATCGAAACCACTAGGTTCACAATGTAGCGAACCAGTCCGACGAGATCCGCCTCGACTTCGCGATTGAGCAGTAGGCGCCATTCTTGTTGCTGGTCTAGATAGAGACGACCAGAGAATGGGCGCGGGTCGGTGTGAATCTCGCCAAAGTCCCCCAACTGTTGATCGAACATGATGTCGACCTGAGCACAGCGGGGCCAGTTGGGGTCCTGCCGACCGAGGGGGCAGCGGTCGATGAGGTGAATCATCGCATGGTGCCACATTTCGGTGCCGCGGACGTGGAGCGGGTTCTGCCGGTGGCGAAGTTCCATCTCGCCAGCCACTTGGAGCTCTTGGAAGATGTGGACCAGGGTGTTGAGACCGTGGACTAAGTCGGGGACCCAAGGGGGGACATAGCGGGCGATCAAATCACCCACGGCGTCCTCGATGAGGTCGCCGAGCAGAGGGATGGGCACATTCAGATTGCCACGGAAGGCCTGATCGACAAAGTCGAGTGGTCCGCCCAGCCCCCCGAGGAAGCCGAGGACTTCGCTCAGGTCGAACTGATAGAGGGTGAGCCACAAGCCCTCTACGCGCACCATGTCTGGTGGCGGGTCCGGCTCTTGGCAGACGCCTTCTATACACTCGAAACCGTCGGGACAAAGGTCGTCGGGGTCGCAGAGTCGGACACAGACGTCCGCAATGCACTCGAAGTGCTCCGGGCAGACCTCGGGCGCTTGTAGGCAGCCGGTGATGGCGCCCGGGACACATTCGCCATTGGGATCACAAGTGAAGCCAGGGGGGCATTGACCGGGCGCCGGGTTGATCGGGTCGCAGCCCGATTCCTCGTCGGGCACGCAGACGTTCTGAGCCTCTTCACCCTCACCCTCTCGGACGCAGATGAACCCCTCGCCGCAGTCCCGGTCGAGCCGGCAGCCCCCCTCACCCATACCGCCAGCGCGGACGTGAAATAGATAGGAGACCGTACCGACGCCAGCGACGCCCATGTCCACCCATATATCAGCCTCTTCCGGGCCGGTGTGGAGTTCGACCCGGGCGATGCCCGAGAGCCTGGTGTCGGTGGAAACGGTCGCCAGACCAACTTCCTGAAGACCCATCCCAGGCGGCACGACACCGTCAGCCAAACGGAGTTGGGCGTCGACGGAGACGCCCGCGATGGCACCGCCACCGACCCGTTCGACGAGGATTTGCACGGGCAAGACCATGTTGGGGCGTACATCCCGTTCCGTCGCGCCGACGGGCAGAAGCCTTAGGTCCGGCTCGGTGACCGTGATCTGCACGTAGAGCGGTGCCTCGACTTTAGCGGCGGAGATCTCAACTTGGATCGGCCTTTGAGTCGCTTCGAGCGGCGCCTGGAAATCCAAGGTTGCGAAGCCATCTTCATCGGTCTGACCCGAATTGGCCGCCAGGCTACCCCCCTGGGCATCGCCGACGATCAGAAAGGAAACAGGTTGGTTTTCGAGGCCACCGAGTTCGGTGTTGAAGTACATCGCCCGGAGGGGAAAGGTGCCCCCTGGATCCATGGTGATCTGACTATCGTGCGCCAGGCTCAGACCCCAACGAATGGGGCCTGCATCGGGCTGTGCCTCCGGCGCGACTTTGTCGTCGGGACAGCCCGTCAGCAACAGCAGGGAAAGCGCGGCCCAAGTTCTCAGCATCCTGCCTCCAGGGGGGGATTGTGCCTTCAGCGCCGCCGCCTTCACCATCGGTCGGCCCTCGTAGCTGTTATCGGTTAGGATTCGCCGCGGATTCGCCGGCCGAGAAAACCTGCCTGCGGATCGTTGGCCCATCCACTTCGACCAACTGCCAGGTGGCCGCTGGGCTGCCGACGCTGCCAGCGCTGAACTGGCGGACCTGACCACATTGGACTTCGAAGGCGTGATGGATATGGCCGCTACACCACGTCACGGGATCGCCTTCGCGAAGACGCTCGAGGACTTCGGGGCCGTTTCGTAGGCCATGCCAGTATCGGTCCGGCTGGCCATTTGGCAGCACCAACGCGTAGTGACTAAAGAGGAGCGGAGGCAGGTTCTCGGGCAGACGGATCACCCGTCCACGACTGTCCCAGAGCCACCGATTGGCCCGGGCCGTATCCACGAGGCCTATGGCCACCGGGCCTAACTGAACTCGGCGAAAACCATCCTCGACTTGCTGCCAATCGCAAAAAGCCGCTTCGAAGCGACGCTGGGCCTGGGCCCGGTGGGTGTAGCGATCATGGTTGCCGGCCAGGGCAAAGCAGGGAACGCCCAAATCCAAGAGGGGCGCGAGGACATCGGCGGCACCGGCCAGTTCCTCCCGCTCAGCCAGCGAGCTCGCGTCACCCCCGAAGACGATGGCGTCTGGGGCCTGGGCGATGATCTGGCGAACGGCGGCTTCGCCGCGGATCGCCGACATGCGGTAGCCATGACGCCGCTTCCCCACGGTGAGGTTGAGGGCCCCGCTGAGACGCCGGTCTGCAAACGCAGTCCAGTGAGGGGGCTGTTTCGAGATATGCAGATCGGAAAGGTGGGCGATTCTGATCATCTGGAAGCCAAGCCGGCTTCTAGAAGCGGATCCGGAGATCCACGTTGACGCTGGCGAAGCTGTTACTGATCAGTCGCAGTCGATTGCCCACGCCGTCGAAAGCGCTCCGGTGATACGGGCTGTATTCGTAGGCCTCGTTGATGGAGCGATAAGTGTCATCTGCTTCGGACTTACCGACATCCCCTGGATCGAGGGTGTCCGCTTCGCCGTAGTCTTCGAAGGTGACAAAGTGGCTGGTCTCTGTCCCCATGCTGCCGAGGAGTCGAGCCTCGATGATCCCCGCATGGGCGAAGCGCAGGCCTGCGCCGAAACCTGTACGAGCGAACTGTTCTTGGAAGGTGGGCCGCCCCAGGAGATCGGCCATGCGGTTTAGCTCTCGCCCTTCACTGTGGTATTCGCCGCGAACCATCAGGTCGAGCTTTACGTAAGAGCCCTGGTAGCCCCCGGATTTCCACAGGTTGGTGGAGACACCGAACTCCGTCTCACCGATATGGGAAGGTCGCAGTCCGGCTCCATGATCGATCGTGAGCGTCTGGCCTTGGAGCGACATGGACTTGCGTCGACAGCGGGCGTGGACTTGGCCCGTGGTCACTGGGCAACTGTCCGCAAGGTGGTCACTGGGCAGGTCAAATGGGTTGTCGTCGTCCCCTGGGCTGGGATCTAGAAAGCTCGCGTGGTCGTACATGTTCTGGGCGTCGTAGCGATCGTTCTGCATGGCGTTGCCGAAACTGTAGCCCACGGAGAAATAAGGTCTGGCCTTGCCGACCCAGCGCCCGAGGGTCGTTCGGACGCCGAAGCGGTAGTAGCCCTGACTGACGCCGCCCGGGTTGCTCTCGGTGGCCGTGTTCGTGGTGTTACCGGCCCGGGGGTTCCGGCCATCGAGGTCTGTATCTTCGCCCCGATAGGTCGGCTCCATCGGCATGCCACTGGGGAATCGGCTCCAGAGTTCCCACAGCCAGGTGGGTTTACTCGGATCTGCGATCTCGCTCAGCAGGTCGAAGGTCAAACCGGCTCGTAGGTCACCGACATAGGAGCGCCGAAAGGTTTCATGGATGGGGGCGTCGTAGCCCTCGCGCAGGGTCGCTGACGGCGTTCGCTGCAAGGCCGGGACGCCAAAGGTATAGCGGCTGTCCGGATCTGGCTCGACTCCCTGGTAGACCATGTCCTCGTTGTGCAAGTTATCGGTCGCTTCCCAGGTTTGATTCCAGCCGACCACCATCGGAAACTCGACGAAGAGGGCGAGGCGACTGAACAGTCCGATGCGGAGCTTCGGCTCGATCACCCGTCGGTTCATGCGATAGGTTGCAACCTCTTTCGTGGTACGGATCCCATCGACGATGGTTTCCTGACCGATGACCGACTCCTCGCTCTGCGAGTACCAGCCGAACTCGATGCGGGAATCGAAAGGGTCGTTTCCGTCGCGCTGGTCGAGGTTACTGCTACGCTCAACGGGCGTCACAAACCGCGGGGTCGCCTGAGCGGGCCACGCCAACAGCGCCAGTAGGCTGAGCGATATGCAACGGTGCATCAGGCGAACCTCCATGCTGCGCTATATGAATCATGGGGCAGCCGAGACGCAAGTCCGAACGGGACCGTCAGCTAATCCTCGTCTTTTGCGCTTCCCATGATGATCGCAGCGATCAAGCCCGGAATGTAGCCAAGCAAGGTGAGAAAGCTGACCATGATGATGGGGCCGCAGCCCTTGTCGAGGACCGCAAGGGGGGGGAAAATAATGGCCAGTATGACACGTGCGCAACCCATGGTTTAGACGTCCTCTCTCAGCCCGAGTTCCTTCATTTTCGTCTGCAAGCTCTTGCGGCTGATACCAAGGGCCTTCGCCGCGTGGGTCACGTTATTTTGACTCTCATCGAGGGCGCCCCGAATGAGTTGGCGCTCGATATTCGCCGTCGCCCGCCGCACGATCGACTTCATGTTGGAATCGAAATCAGTGATGGGCAGGTCAGGCTCACCGCCACCTTGGAGTTGACCTGGCAGGTGGCCCACGTCCAAGACTTCGCCATCGGCAAACAACATCGCTCGCTCGATGACGTTCTCCAACTCGCGGACATTGCCAGGCCAACGGTGGGCAAGGAGCATACTCATCGCTTGGGGCGAAATCCCCGTGACTTGACGGCCCAGGCGCGTGTTGAACTTGGCAACGAAGTACTCGGCCAGATCGGGAAGGTCTTCCAGGCGACTGCGGAGCGCGGTCAACTCGAAATGGGCCACGTTCAGGGCATAAAAGAGGTCATCTCGGAACCGCCCCTCGCTGACGGCTTCCTCCAGATTTGCGTGGGTTCCCGCGATGAGTCGCACATCAACGGCCCGATCGCTCAGAGCGCCGAGGCGGCCCACCCTCCCCTCTTTAATGACCCGCAGCAGTTGGCCTTGAACGTCCATCGGCATGGCATCGATCTCGTTGAGGAACAGCGTGCCCCCATCGGCTAATTCCAAACGGCCAGGCCGTTCAGAGGCACTGCCGGGGACGGCGCCAGCCTCATGACCGAAGAGTTCACTTTCGAACCAGTCTCGGGGAATGGCGCCACAGGTAATCTTCACGAAGGGCGCCTCTTTGCGGGGGCTCGCCTCGTGAATCGCCCGGGCGACCAGGCCGTGGCCGGTGCCTGGTTCCCCGTTCAGAAGGGTTGCACTGGGGAGGTTCGCAACCTTGTCGATCCAGTCCCGCAGGGCCTGGGATTCGGTCGAGGTGCCCAGTAAGCGCACGCCCGACCCTTCCCGGCCCGTCTGCACACTGCGGCGCTCTGCTCGACTCTGAGCCAGGGCCTTCTGACAGTTCCGTAGGAGCTGGTCCGACTCGAAAGGTTTCGAGACGAAATCGAATGCACCCATCTTCATGGCCGACACCGCGGTGTCGACCGTCCCATGGGCCGTAATGACGATGACCGGAATATCGGGGAGGTTGGGGGCCATGGCGGCGAGCAACTCGATCCCATCCATCACCGGCATGCGGATGTCGGTGATGACGAGATCGATGCCGCCATCCTGAAGCCGTCGAAGGGCCTCTTGGCCATTTTCCGCCAACTCCACACTGTAGCCGGCCCGCTCGAGGAGTCGGCCCAACACCTTTCTCATACTCGGTTCGTCGTCGACGACCAGAATCCGCTCGCTCATCACGTGGAAGGGCTCTCCTTGCTGGGGGACTCTAGAGAAGCACCGGCCCCTTGACCATCCCTGGGTTTGGGTAAAGTGATTCGGGCGATGGTGCCACCTCCAGGATTGGCCAAAAGATCCAAGCGGCCACCGTGAGCTTTGGTGATCTGCTGGCAGATCGCAAGCCCCAAGCCTGTGCCTCGGTCCTTGGTGGTAAAGAAGGGGGTGAAGAGTTTGGCCCGCTGCTCATCGGGGATCCCGGGCCCCTGGTCGATCACCTCGATGACGGTCCCGAGGCTGCTGTCGTGGCAACTGATGGTTGGCTCTCTTTCTGGATCGGCTTCGCGGGCATTGTTGACCAAGTTTCGCAGCACTTGGAGGATTCGGTCTCGATCAATCCAGGCCGTTTCGACGCTCTGACTCACCTCGATCACCGGGGTCCCGGCCAGGACTTGGGCGCAGGCCGCCAGAAACTCGGCAGGAAGGACGGGTTCCGGTTGGACCTTTAGGGGGCGGGAGTAGTCCAAGAAGCCTTGTACCACTGAACTGAGGTGGCGAATCTCTTTGGTGATGATCTCGAAGAGTTCTTGCTGCTCGTCGTCGAGGGGAAGTTCATCCTCGAGCATCTGAACAGCCCCTTGAATCGAGCCGAGGGGGTTACGAATCTCGTGGGCTAGGCCTGCACTCATTTCACCCAGTGCGGCCAGGCGGTCTCGGAAGCGCAGTTGTTCCATATGTTGGGTGTTGGAGATGCCGATACCCAAGCGGCCTGCCAGGGCCGAAAGGGCGGCAGCCTCCGTCCGGGTGAATCCCTCAGGCCGCCGATCATCCCCCACCGAGAGGAGCCCGAGGACTTGGCCTTGACTGCTCACAGGGAGCAGGAGGTCCGCTCCTGCCTTCGTCAGCCCCTCCTCCAGGGCCTTCAAATGGGCGATCTCCGGGTCGGTCTCTGCGTTGATCGGACCGATCCATTCGGCCCGACGGCTGAGTTGGCGTTGAATACCTGAACGGGAGAGTGAAGCCTGATCACCCCTCAGTTGGGAGTAGAATTCTGGAAAGTCTCTCACCTCCAGAGTCGCCTGGGGGCTCGGTCCGCCGCTCGCTTTAAGATTGAAGGACAGTCCCATGGGCCCTGTGAGATAGATTGCGACTCGGGTGACGGTGCCGTTTTCCATCAACGCGACCACCACCGAGTCCATCATCTCCCGCGCTTGGACGCTGCGGCGAATGCGGTCTCTCGCCGTATAACAGGCCTCGGTAAGCACCTGTGTGTCGGCGAGCATGAGGCGCATGATGAGGTTTTCGATGCTGCGGGTCATCGGGTTGATCAGCAGCAGGAGGATCGCTGAGCAGACGAGGGTGGCGAAGAGAAAGGTCTCGCCCTCTTGGTAGAAGGGGAAGACGAGCACACCATAGAGGGCGGTGAGGATGAGAACCAGCAGACCAAAGATTAGGCCGCGGGCGATGAGATCTTGGAGGTCGAGTAGCCGCTCCCGCAGTAAACTGGCGGACAGTAGGCCGGTGTAGAGAACTTGGGAAATCGTCGCCAAACCAATCAACTGGCGACCGGTGGCTAGATCGAGTGCGGTCAAGCCCATGCACAGGCCTGCCCCCGCCCAGAGGAGACGGAGACGGGCCTGGCTGATTGGCGAGTCGGCCACCTGTGCGGCTTTCCGAATCATGTCGATCAGATAGGTGTGGAGGCCGAGCAGAAGGCCGCCGAGCAAAGTGGGGATGAGCCCCCCCTCCACGAGCCAAGGGGTCAGGGAGAGGACGACCGTGACCAAGGCAAACAGAGCGGCGGGAAACCGGCCTGTTTGCACTGCCCCACGATCTGCGCTGCCGACCAAGGAGCGGAGAAAGGCAGAGGCAGTGACCGGCGTGAGTCCGGCAGCGATCCACATCAAACGGGGCCAAAGGCCGTAGGACGAAAGGGCAGCCATGGCCGAAAATAGGTGCACGAAACCGAGGTTGGCGGCGAAGATCACGAGGCGGTCATCTTGGCGCCGGCCTTGCCCACGGGCTGAGTGGCTGACCGCGATCACCGCCAGCAAAAGGGCGGCGACGAATCCGGTTTGAGCCACAAGTAGCACGAGATCCCCCTCGCCTGTTGAACCTCGCGCACGAGGCGTACGCAAAAAAAACCGCAGATTGCGTCCCCTTCGAGCTAGGCCTGGCAGGGATTTCATGGCATGATCCGTCTGACCATCCGGGGGGAGGCATGCGGCTCAGCGAAGCCTTAGTGGACTGGAACCAGCACCTCGCTGCGGAGCGGGCTTTGTCGGAGCACACCTGCCGGGCCTATTGCGCAGAGGTCGCTCGCCTCGTGGATGGGCTTGGCGATCCAGACACCAGCGCCCTGCGGCCCCGTCGGATTCGACGTTTTCTCTCCCAGCGGCACCGCGAGGTCGAGGCTGCATCATTGTCCCGATCGGTCAGCGCCCTGAAACAGTTCCTGCGCTTTCTCTTTAGCCGTGGTTGGACAGAGGATGACCTGGGCGCGGGGTTGAAGCATCCGAAGCAGCCGAAACGCCTTCCTAGACCGCTAGGGCCTCAGGATGCGTCGTCCTTGGCCGACACACCATTGGAAGGTCGAGAGGATCTGGAGACAGGCCTTGATCTGGATTGTCGGGATCGGGCGATCGTCGAGTTGCTGTACGGCGCTGGCCTCCGCATCAGCGAGCTCTGTGGCCTGGCCCCGGGCGACCTCGACTTGCGGCAGCGAACGGTCCGGGTGCTGGGCAAGGGGAACAAGGAACGGATCGTGCCTTTTCCCGTGGCGACCAAAGAGGCCCTCTTGGCTTGGTTAGGCCTGCGGAGCTTGCATTTTTTTGAGGGGGAGCCGGGCTTGTCGGAGCCCCTGTTCCTCGGTCGGCGCGGCACGGCTCTTCGGCCCGACGGCGTTCGCCGCCGACTGCAGCAGCTAGCCAAGCGAGCCGGGCTCGCCGGTCGGGGTCACCCCCACAGGTTACGGCACAGCTTTGCCACCCACCTGCTCGAAGGGGGGGCAGACTTACGGGCCATCCAAGAGTTGTTGGGGCACGCCAGCTTGTCCACCACCCAGAAATACACCGCCGTAAGCCTCGCCCATTTGGAGCAAGTCTACGACCATGCCCACCCCCGGGCATGATACCTCTGGGCAACCGATAGGCAGGTGCGCCGATAATCGTGTACGTATCGGTATCACCGGGAGCGGGATGCGGATCTTGAAACCCATGGCTCGTCGCCTGGCTCACCTCCGGTCGGGGGAAGAAGGGCAGGCGATGGTTGAGGCGGCCATTGTGCTGCCCCTGATGACCTTCATCGTGGTGGGGACCATCCAACTCCTTCAGATTCAGCAGGCGAAAGTGTTGACGGAATATGCCGCCTACCAGGCCACGAGGACCGGCATTGTCCATAACGGGGATCGCAAGCCCATGCTGAATGCGGCCTTAATCGCTGTGCTGCCCAGCCTAGGGGCGACCGATAGTCTCGCCGGCAAGCGGGATCCATTTCGCAATCGTCGCCGGCCCGGCCTCCCGCAAACCTGGCTTCGAGCTAAGGTCCTTTTAACTCTAACCGGGCTGGCTCAATGCGGCGTAGCAAGCCTCCATGCTTGGCTGAACGGCTTCGGTCTCCCGATTCCGAATTTTACGCCGAGAGCAGGGCTCGTGAATATCGAGATCACGAATCCAACACCCGGTGACCTGCCCGAACGTGAACTGGATTTTGATTGTGTTGATGGTCGGTGTCAGGGGGTTGCCGCTGCCGATGCCCGGCGCATCAACCGTCTGTCGATTCGGCTGCGCTACAACTATTGGATGCGCATCCCCTTTGCCGCCAACCTGATCCACGATGCGTGGTTGGCTTCCGTGTTTGGCCGCAAGCACGAAAACCGACTGAGTCCGATTCATAATGAGGAGGAACCGCAAGTCGAGCCTCCTCGCAACCTGACCATGCAGGAAAATATTGAGTTTGCGATTCTACGCTTCCTCGCCGATCGAGGCTATCACTTCATCCCCCTCGAGACGACCTACGCGATGCAGATGCAGTCGAATCTATATCGTCACCATCTGGCGAGGGCCTGTCCATGAGTTTGCGGGAGCTGCAACGGGAAGAGGATGGACAAGCCATCGCATTGGCGGCGGTCGCGATGCTGGGCATCGCGATCGGTGTGCTCGCGACGGTGCAGGTTGGTCGGGCTGTCCATCAGCGGATCCACGTCCAAAACATCGCTGACCAGGCGGCCTATTCGGTCGCGGCGACCGAGGCCCGGACCTACAACTTCTTCGCCTTCTCCAATCGGGCCCAGTTGACGCACTACAACGCGATGATGGGGCTGCAGGCCTATGTGAGTTACCTCTATGGCATGAGTTATCTCATCGGCTCGGCCACCGATGCGATGTGGGAGGCGGCCAGTTGGGTCAATGGCTTCGCTTGCTGCTGGCTCCTTGGAACCAGGGGCTGTGGGTGTTGTTCCTGTGGGATCGGTTGCATCACCCATTGTGCCCCGACTGCGTGCGCCCGGGCTCGAACACTTGCGCTGCAAGTGGTGCCCCAACTGCGGGAGATCGCCCGGAACCTGCTCCAAACGGCGCAACAGTTCGACCAGGCGGTAACACCGATGCGCTTAGCCATTGAAACAGGAAACCGGACAGCAATGCCTGCGGCTAATGAGGCCATGTTGGCCGGTGCTCGAAGCTATATTTTGCGGGGCTGGAAAGAGCAGGTGGAGGCCCAGGACGAGAAGATCGGCCAAACGAATGCTGCTCGGGTGGTCGAGACCCTGTTGTCGCGGGCCAATGCGCTGGCCTTTGAAGCCGCCATCGAGCCCACGGCCAGGGCCTTGCCGCCCAATGTTCTCAATCCTGAGGAGAGCCGGCGTTTGATGGGGGAGTTGGCCAACGCCACTCGCCACGGTGAGTTCGTCACCGAGCGAAAGGCTGAAGGCTCGCTTTTTGCCGCGGCCCAGGCCTTGGTGCCGGGCATTACGATCAAGGGACAGAGCAAGTTGATTCGAGATGGCGAGATCCGTGAGCAAGCTCGTCATACCGTACCGGAAATTACGCAGAATCGTTTCGGGCGCAGTATCGCAAGCCCCGGGCAGTATTTGGCCAGCGAGGAGGAGTTTAGTGGGCAGACGGTACCCCTGCTTGCAGCGGCCGTTGGAGCGCCCATTCCGATGGAGGATAATGGCACCTTCGTGATCGCAGGACCCAACGGTGGTAGCCACAAGGAGTGGGACCCGAACGGTAGCTACAACACCATCTGCTTTGGCATGCTTTACCGTCGCGGGGCCCGGCGCGATAACAATTACCGGGTGGTTCAGGACCCCAATCGTCGCTTCTCTGGTATTGCCCCGTTTATGCGTTTCGCAGCCAACCCCTCGCCCCAACTCCATTTTGGGCAACCCTCGACATGGATCTTCCTCAATAAGGAGAGCGCGGCGATCGATCGGGACGGGAGTAGTGGTCCAGCCCTTCAGTTTCGTCTCTCGACCGCCCAGCGACAGGGCATCGAGTTCGATGGTCGGATCGGTGCAGAGAGTGGGTTGGTGGGGCTCAATGGTATGAACGTGATCTCTCGGGCCCAGACCTACTACCACCGCCCGCCGGGCAGCAGCGGTCCCGGTGAGGGGGTTTCCAACTGGAAGGAAATGCCTAATTTCTTCAATCCGTTCTGGCGTGCCAAACTCGCTCCCGTGATGGTCGGTTTGGGCAATACGCCGCTTGGGGGCTTGTTCGGGGGTACCCTCGGCACGCTACTCGGCGAAAACCTGCTGACCCATTAGGAACCTTGAGATGATGCATCGTCGGCTGCAGCAAGGATTGAAACGGTTCCGGGACGAGGAATCAGGCGCGGCTTTGACCGAGTTTGCGGTGATGGCCCCCGTCATCATCGTCTTGCTGTTCTTCGCATGGTATTTCGTCGATCTGGTGCAGTTGAAGTTGGACACGCAAGAGATGGCCCGGATGGTCACATGGGACGCCATCAATCGCCCCATGCATGACTACGACGAGGGGCAGCACGATGGAGTGATCGATCAAGCGGCCGCTGGCTCGGTGGATGCGGTTCGACGGATGTATGCGAACCTGGATGCCACCAGAAACGGCAATGAGATGCCGCGGGATTTTACCATCGAGCGGCGTATTGAAGCTGTTGAGGCCGAGGTTGCAGATGGCCCGGCCGCGAACAACCCGCTGATCGATCAGGCCTTTCCCTCCCGGGGCGAGATGCAGACCCGGGTCCAGACAAGCGCCCTCGGTATCGACGATTTCTTTCCCCATAATTTCCTGGTGGGGCGCCGCTTCAACGACAACCCCTTCGCTCCCATGCGGCGCGTGCTGCGCTTCGAAGAAAACTATCGGCTATTGGCTGGTTCTTGGCGTCTCCATGACGGGCGAGATGTTCGCCCTGGCGAGGGCGATGCCCGCTTTACCAAACAGGTTGGGCGGGTCGCTTTCGGCGGCGACATGGCTGATACCGTCCAGTCTTTTGGGCAACTGTTCGCTGCGCTGGCCGCGTTGGTGGGCGCGGACACCAACCCGATGGAAGTCCAGGTGGCGAGTCTCAACTACGGCATGGCTGCCTTCGGCCGGGGGGAAGGACCTGAGTCCGGGCGGATCGAACAGTCGGTCAGCGGTGGTCAAAGCCGGTTCGATACGGCGCCGATGCGAACCGACGACGAGGATGGCAGCGGTTCCGTCTACGGGCGGACCCTACAGGCCCGGGGTGAACACTACATGGGTTGTCCTCGATTGGTCTCTGAGGCGGAGTGTTTCCGATGAAGTGGCTTGGTGTCTTTGCGGTTTCACTGTGTCTTGGGGGCCTCGGTGCCTTCGCAGTGGCCGGCAGCGGTCCGGAGCCTACGGCGCCGCCCGTTCAAGCACCGCCCAAGACCTTAGATCTGCCAACGGCACCCTTTTCCGACTGGGTTCGACTGGGTTGGAGCCAGGATGTGACGGGGCGGTGGGTCGCGAGCGGCTACCGAATGGATCCCCGTTCCGTCGAGGCCTTGGCCGATCTCGTGATGGAGCATTGGGCCGCCCAGGGCCGGGGCGGGCGGGTCGTGCCGCTCGAAGATGGCGGTGCCTTCCTTTCCAGCATCGACTTCAGCGCCGGCGATCAAGTGACCTACCTGATTGAGGATCGAAGTGGAGCCCGGACGGTCCTGGTGGGGCGCACCGACTTTGCCGCTGAGTCGAGCACCGCGCGACAGCATGTCGGCCCGGCCCTTGGTGGTCTTTCCGGCGGCTCCACGCAGCAGGCTAAAGAGGGATTTAATCAGGCGGTCGAAGCCAAGGCTGCGGCCCTTCGAGAGGCCGGTTGGACGCGGATTCAAGAGGGGGCCCATGAGCAGCGCCAGCAAGGTCGGCACAGCGAGACGTGGCAGCTGGGCCATCAAGTCCTTCAGGTGGATCATGTGAAGACTGAAGATGGACAGGTGATGGTACGAGAGCAGCGGATGCCATCGGCAGCGGAGGGACCATGAACCGCTGGCGGGCGTTTTGGGCCGACGAGTCGGGGCAGAGTCTCGCTGAATACGCCGTCGTGACCTCGGTATTTTTGATCGGATGCTGGGCGGTGGGAGGCTTTATGCTGCCTCGCTTTGTCTACGCTTGGGATGTGTATCAGGATTCGGTGGACTTCGTCCTTAGCCTTCCGATTCCATAGTTTGACTCCTTGCTTGACAGCCTAGGCGACCAAGCCTAGTTGCCGCCACCTGCTGGCGCGTAGCTCAGGGGGAGAGCACTACCTTGACACGGTAGGGGTCGGCGGTTCAATCCCGCCCGCGCCAACCAGAGACACAAGACGCCGACCGGCGTCTTGTTTGTTTTTTATAGCTGTCGGTTGCCCTGACTCAGACGATGGCGATGCCACAATCGGGGCATTCATCATCGTTCGCTGTCAGATTGTAACCACAACAAGGGCAGTTGGGTGCATCCGCTTGGGATTGCATGCCATGGGCCTGGGCGTAGGCTTCGGCCCGGGCATTGAGCTGTTGCTTGAGGACATCCACTTGATCGGAACGGACGAGGAGGTGGAAGCTGGCCGGAGCACAACCGCTGGGGCCGCAATCCCCCCCCTCGCGGGTCAGCACACAGTCGACGCCGGAGTTCAGTAAGTTATCCCGAAGTTGCAATGCCGGCCCTTGCGGCAAAGTCCCCAGGATGGCCACCGGCGCTTCCCTGAGTCGATTTTCAGCCTCAGCCGGGGTGTAGGTGACCCGTTTGCCTGGCGTGCCGTGGAGCAGGGCCACTTCACAGTCCGGGCAGGTCAAAAACCCCGCCCGGAACTCGTCGTAGCATTGGGGGCAGTACATGGGCGTTCTTTCTACTGACAGTCGTTGGAGGGGGGGAAGCCGGAGCAGGCTGCGAAGAGTTCATAGCAGTTGGTGTGACTCGGGTCGTCTTGGCCGCAGCGACACTGGATGCAGAGCGGTGCCTCTGCGTTGGCGAGGCAAACGCCAGCACAGTTGTTGGTGTCTGCGCAGCCGGCCGAGGCGGCATAGCAGGTGGCACAATCAGCGGAGACTGCGTTGCCGGTGCCTTCCTGAAGACACTCGGTGACGCAGGCTGGGTCATCCCCCCGGCCCCCCATAAAGCAGGAGATGGCGCAGTCGGTAGCCAGCGTCGCGATCGTTTTATTTTGATCACCAAAGGTTTGATCGTGGGCCGCAAGGTCTTCCGCATTCTGGCAGGCATTCTCTGGCAGCCCGGGGGCAGCACCTGCATCTGCGGCTGGAGCCACACCGCCATCCACAGCGGCGCCAGCATCGGGCGGCACCTGGGGACCCGCATCCTCCGGGGCGCAGTCCATGGTGGTGCAGACCCCACCCTCGGCCGTGCAGGAGCAGGTGTTGCAACCATCTGCGGCCGCATAGTTCTCACCGATCGAGTGGCCATCGCAATCTGCGTCGTTGGCTGGGCAGGCCATGACCGGGAGAAGTGCGATGAGAAACAGGCGGTGGAACATATTGGACTTCCTCGTTTTGGTGCCCGTCTTCATACGCTCGAATGCGGGCGGGCGCTAGCGCCGATCTCCGGGGAACTGCTCCTGATCAGGGCAATTGGTAAACGAAGGAGGTGTAGAATCCGTTAAGGGCGATTTCGTAGTCACCGGGATGACTACAAAATAAGCAAACCTCGGTCCGTTGGGTCACATCCTCTTGCGTGACGGTCGCCTCGCCCGTCCGGTGGGCATAGGCGATGTCGATCTTCATGTTCTTGGGTCGGAAACCGAGTCCCAAGGTGAAGATCTGGGTGGGGCCCGGCGGGGTCCCAAAGGCGGTCGGATAGACCTTTGAACTGGTGGTCCCGTCGTGGGCATAACCGAGCCGGGCCAAGACTTGATGGCCCTTGAAGCGCTCCAGGGCTTCAAAGCCGACTCGGAGCGTCTGGGCATCCTTCCACGCAAAGACGTTTTTGACACCGAGCTCGCTCTGGTCCTCCCCATTGAGCACCTGCATGCCTCGCAACTCGGAGGATTGGTTCTGGCTGTTGAAGCCGTGCTCCACATCCAGATTGAAACGATAGCCCGACTTGTGGGCGCTCAGCCCTGCGATCAGGCGAGAGGGTAGGGTAAAGGTGGATTCGATGTCCTTAAAGTTCATGGCCACCGCAGTGCCATTCTCCGCGGTCACCGGCACGATCACCCGGTGTCTGTAGCTCAAGCCTAGGTCGAGCCCGACCGGCCCGTTGCGTTCCTCAATAGCGGTCCACTGTAGCCCAGCCCGCAGGCCCGTGGCTTCCTGTCCCGCCAACTCGAAATTGGTGGTGGGCAGTTGGCCCTCCGGTTGGGTGAGGCGAGTGAGGGTCATCAGCGTGAAGCGATAACCCAAGCCGAGGTTGAGTCGGCCGGGCAACTGGAGCGCAAGGCCAGGGGTCGCTTCGAGGAAGACCAGACGGGTGGAATCGGTGACTTGGTTGCCAACGAGTTTGTATCGATAGCTACCTCCGGCCGAGGCGATGGGGTAGAAGGCGAAACCGACTCGGACCTTGGGTGAGATCGCCCCCGCTGCACCCACCATAAAGAAGGGCGCAGAGGTGGGCTCGGACTTGATGCTTGTTGCGTCTGGGGTCCCGTTTGGTGAGCCTTTGATCCAACCGGAGAGATAGCTGACATCAAGCAGGCCCGAGAAGCGCTCGGTTCGGGCAAGTCCCGCTGGGTTATGAAACAACGCACTGGGGTCATCGACCCAAGCCACAGCTGCCCCACCGCCTCCCATGTGCTCAGCCGTATAGAGCATCGGGGTGTCATAGCCGCCGGCACTGGCAGGAGCGGCGAAGAGAAGTGTGGTGACAAACGGCAAAAGGGGGCGTTGCATTGAGAACTCCTCGGCAGTCGGTGACGGAGGGCTGGCAAGCATCACTACTGCGATGAAGGTCGGCGTTGCAACGGAGCTTTAGGCGCGCTAGGTGGCCCCTGCGAACGAGAGCATCCATGAACGAGCCCCGGGCCCATGAACGCCATGATCTGCAGCTGACCGTCGACCTCGATGGTGGTCAGATGAGTTCGGCTTCTCACAGCGTGAACATCAGCGCCGGGGGCATCAGCGTTCAGGGCGACTATGAGCTCGGCGAAGAGGTCAAAGTCAGCTTCGCCGTACCCGCAAGTGGGCTCTTCGTGCACAC
>PBND01000055.1 GCA_002722845.1 Myxococcales bacterium
AACCACACCTAAACATCGGCTCGGGGCACTTGCCCTAGAACACTAGCCCCTTGCAACTGGTCACTGCCAAGGGTGGCGTTCAAGAGTCGCTCGGCAACCTGATCGGCGACCAAAAGGCCCTTTGACGTCAATCGACAGGCACCGCTGCGCTCAATCCAGCCAGACGCTTTCGCCGCTTGGATCGCGGCAAAGAGGGCAGGATCGTCGATGCCGAACTCCCCACACCAGCGCTCTGGCGCGATCCCCAACTCAAGATCCCGTAGGCCGATCATGCAGGCTTCCCGCAACCAGGCATCCGCCGACAGAGACTCCCTTAGACCGGCCCCTGCGAGGAAGGGCCTATCCGTCGCCTCTAGATTTTGACGCCAGGCCCGCACCGAGCGGGGGTTCCCCCGTCGTTCGAGCCCCTCGGCTGTGAGGCGCTGGCCATGGGCCGCGGGCCCGACACCAACCCAAGATCGATTGCGCCAATACTGGCGGTTGTGGCGGCTTTCATGGCCCGGTTGGGCAAAATTACTGACCTCATAATGGTGATAGTGAAGAGATTGAGCCCACTGACAAACCCGCTGGTACATGCCAAGCCACTGATCTCTCTTCATTTCATCGAAGAGTCCCTGGGCAAGGGCTGTCCCAAAGGCTGTCCCCTCCTCGATGGTCAGCCCGTAGAGACTGACATGGGGGGGACGTAGGGCGGCCAACATGTCGAGGCTCTCGTCTAGATCCCGATCGCTCTGCCCAGGCAGGCCAAAGATCAGGTCGAGAGAGTAACTCGCAAACCCAGCATCAGCGATCATCCTCGCAGCATCCAGCGCCTGAGCGGCGTCGTGACGGCGCCCAAGAAACTGAAGTTCTTCGTCCCGAAAACTCTGGCTCCCCAGGGAGATGCGCGTGACCCCCGCTTCCCTCCAAGCCGCCAACAGGGCTGGTGTCACATCCCCGGGGTTCGCCTCCAATGTGACCTCGGCCGGCGAGGCAGGCGACGCTGGCCACCCCCAGAGCCGAGCGACCGTCGTCATCACCTGCCGAAGCCCAGCTACCGACATACGACTGGGCGTACCGCCACCGAAATAGAGACTTCGAACCGGCCCCTCGTCGAGCCAGTGATTCCAACGCTCAAGATCCCGGATGAGGGCCGGGAAAAAGCCTTGGTCCTCGGATCTGGTACTCGAAAAAAAGTCACAGTATGGACACAAGGTCTCGCAATAGGGGTAGTGGACATAAACAGCGGTCATAAGCCCTTCTTACACGTCCAAGGCCCGGCCTCCAGAGCTAGGCTTAACGGGCACCTCCCCCCCATGCTAGGGCCGACCTGGGAGCTTTGCCATTGAACCAGCCAAGCGCCATCGAGATCCCCAGCGAACTACCGGTCCTCGCCCTGCGAGACTTGGTGGTTTTTCCATTCATGATCGCGCCGATTCGCGTTGGGCGCCGAGCGTCGATTGCGGCCATCGAAGAGAGTTTATCCCAAGGCAGACTCGTCTTCCTGGTCACTCAGAAAGACCCCCGAACGGAGAGCCCTGAGCGGGATGATCTGCCGACGATCGGCTGCATCGCGATGGTCATGCGCATGCATCGGGTGGGCGATGGAGGCATGAAGGTGCTCGTTCAGGGGCTGATTAAGGCCCGTCGAGTTGGCATCACCCAGACCCACCCCTGCATGCGGGTCAGCTTCGAGGAAATCGAAGATATTGAACCCAGCGAACTCTCGGGAGAGTGCCAAGAACTCATTCAGGAGCTGCGGCAAAATCTCGACGCATTGCACAAGCTCGGTCGTGGCCCCGGCAATGATACAGTCATGGTGCTGAAGGGGGTCCAGGACCCGGGCCGCCTCGCCGACCTCACCGCGGCCCAACTGCAACTGCCGGCCTCCGAGGCCCAAAAGGTCCTTGAGATCAACGATCCCGTGGAGCGCCTGCGGGTTGTTAGCGGGCTTTTGAAGCGCAAACTGGACTCCAGCGGAAGCGAAGAGAAGCGCCCCCGTCGGCTCACACGGGCGCAGCGGGAAGGCTTTCTCCGGGAACAGATGCGCCAAATTCGCCGGGAGCTCGGCGATCAAACAGAGGATGACGACCCCGTCGCCGAACTTCGGGAGCGGATCGAAGGCCTCGACCTCCCCGAAGAAGGGCAGGCCGAAGCGCTCAAACAGTTACGTCGACTTGAGCACCTCAATCCGGAGAGTACGGAAGCATCCAATGTTCGTAGTTATCTGGAGTGGATCTGCGACCTGCCCTGGAACATCGAGACAGAAGATGAGCTGGATGTCCAAGAGGCGGAGAAAATCCTCGACGATGATCATTATGGCCTGAAGGAGGTCAAAGAGCGCATCCTTGAATACCTGTCCGTGCGGCAGAAGAATCCGGATCTCAAGGGCCCCATTCTCTGTCTCGTTGGGCCCCCCGGTGTCGGCAAAACCTCCATCGGGAAGAGTATCGCCCGCGCCCTCGGGCGGGAATTCTCAAGAATCGCCTTGGGCGGCATGCGGGATGAAGCCGAAATACGAGGGCACCGCCGCACCTACGTGGGCGCCATGCCCGGTCGTATCATCCAGGCCATGAAGCTGGCGGGAACGATCAATCCAGTCATCATGCTCGACGAACTCGACAAGGTCGGTGCGGACTTCCGAGGTGATCCGGCCAGTGCTTTGCTTGAAGTCCTTGACCCGGAGCAGAATCACAGTTTTCGGGATCATTATATCAACCTGCCCTTTGATCTCTCCAAAGTCCTCTTCCTCGCCAATGCGAACCTGCCGGATCCGATCCCTTCGGCTTTAAGAGATCGCCTCGAAATCATCAGAATCCCCGGCTACACGGCCCGGGAGAAAACCGAGATCGCAAAACGCTACATCGTCGACAGGCAAGCGAGCCAAAATGGGCTGAACGAGGATGAGATTCACATCACCACGCCAGCGATCAAGGCCCTGATTGAAGGCCACACCCGGGAGGCCGGGCTCCGGGAGTTAGAGCGCAAAGTCGGCACCATCTGCCGAAAGGTCGCTCGTCGCATCGTCAGCGGCGAAATTACCCGGACAACCATCACGCCGAAGGGGCTGAAGCGCTATTTAGGCCCCCCCCGCTTTAAGAGTGACCCCGAACTCACGGAAGACGCCATCGGCTGCGCCAACGGCCTCGCATGGACCCCTACCGGCGGGCAGGTTCTCGTGGTTGAAGCCAGTCTAATGAAGGGCAAGGGAAGCCTGATTCTCACGGGGCAACTGGGTGATGTCATGAAGGAGAGTGTGCGGGCTGCTCTGACCTATCTTCGGGCCAGGGCCGACAGCCTGGGACTCGACGTGGATGCCCTTCAGGAACAGGATCTCCATGTGCACGTCCCGGCCGGCGCGATCCCAAAAGATGGGCCCAGCGCGGGGATCACCATGGCCACTGTGATTCTCAGCCTCCTGACCGGCCGACCGGTTCGACGCAACGTGGCCATGACCGGAGAGATTACACTGCGCGGCAGGGTGCTTGCGATCGGTGGTCTCAAAGAAAAGTCGATCGCCGCATTACGGGCAGGAATCGACACCATTTGTATTCCGCAAGGTAACGCGGTGGAGATCGACCAATTGCCAGATGAGGTTCGACGCAAGCTGACGATCGTCCCTTGCGAAGATATCTCAGAAGTCTTTGCGGTCGCGCTCGCTGAGGACTCCCCCCCGTGTCCGAGCGCCAGTTAATCGATCAGTTTGTTGGCCTCGCAAGGGGCTATAAGGACCCGAAAACACTGTTGGGGCCCGGCGATGATGCGGCCGTGATCGACCTGGCCCATGGGCCTGAGTGTATCAGCACGGACCAGTTCGTTGAAAATCAACATTTTCGTCATCGATGGATCGGGCCGGAAGACTTAGCAGGCCGCTGCCTTGCAGCCACCGTGAGTGATCTCGCTGCCATGGGGGCAACCCCCCGGTGGATCACCGTTGCGCTTACGCTCTCAAAGGCCCAGGATCGAGATTGGCTCATGGCTTTTGCCCAGCGATTTGGCCAAATCGTTGGCCTCTGGAATATCGATCTGATCGGTGGCGACCTGACGCGGGGCGATCACACCTCCGTCTGTCTAACCATCGGTGGCACTGCACAAAAAGGTCGCCTGCTCCTGCGCCAAGGCGCTCGTCCAGACGATGGTATTTGGGTGAGTGGCAATCTCGGCGGGTCTTCCGCAGCCGTTGACTACCTCGAACGGGGGGGGGCGAAACCGAGGGCTTGTCGCTGATTTTTACGCTGTCCGGCACCGGGTCCTCTTGGGCTTAGCGCTCAATCGATCAGGGGTTGCCACCAGTTGTTGTGACATTTCAGATGGCCTTCTAACGGACCTGACGAGCCTCCTCCACGACAAGTGCCGAGGTGCGCTCCTCGACATGAAGCGTCTGCCGGTCTCCCCCCTCGCAAAACGCGTTGCGACGGAACTCGCCTGCTCCACCAGGCCATGGGTGCTCGATGGAGGAGAAGATTTCGAACTGCTCTTTACGGTCCCCCCCCATCGGGAGGAGGCCATGGGCGATCTGAGCGAGGCCCTTGCCGTGCCACTGACCCGAATTGGCACAATGGCTGAAACCCCGGGCATCGTGAACACCGAAGGCGGCCTGCTCGAACCGGCCGGCTGGGATCCATTTCGGGGTTCTTGACCCAATTCGGCTAAGGCACCAAAGAAAGGCAGGGGGCGTGGCTTGAGTGAACCGGGACGGGCAAGTACCGATCTAGAGACCCTCGCCAAAGTCACGCGAGAGTTGGTCACCAGTCGGGACCCTCGGGCCCTGCTGTCCCGTTTAAATCAGATGCTTGCGGGCCGAGTGGAGTTTACCCGGGCCGCGATCCTGCTTTTCGAGCCGGGTGGAGAGACAGCCCAAGTGGTCGCCGCCACCGACCGGAGCGACGAAGAGGGCGTCTTGAGTCTGGATCTAAAAAAATATCCGGAACTCCAGCGGCTCATCGAAACCCGCAATACCGTCCTGATCGAGGATGTTGCCTCGGACCCCTCCCTTGTCGGGGTCCGAAGCGAACTTGTCCGGGCAGGGGGTGGTGCCGCATTAATTCTCCCCCTGCTGTTCGAGGGGCGCCTAAAGGGCTGTATCTTCCTCCGCCGCCCAGTGGGGGGAGCATCTCCCAGCCAAGCCACTCTTCAGTTTGGTGAAGTGGTGGCAGGCACTTGTGCGACTGCATTACACCTGTTCGAAACCCTAGAGACGGCCCGACGACAGCAGGCTCAAGCCCAAAGAGCTCGCATGCTTGCGGAAAGCAAGTTGAAGGACAGCGCCCGATTCGAGGAGTTTTTTGAGTATGCAGCGGAGGGCATGGCCGTTTTGGACATGCAAGGACGCATCCTGAGCGCAAACCTTGAAGGACAGCGCCTCCTAGGCTGCACTTTGTCCGCCCAGCCCCCCCGATTGGTTGACCTGGCTTCCCCCGGCGAAAGAGGACGAATCGAGCAGATGATCCATGGCTTTCAAGCCCAGGTGTTCCCAAGGGACTTTCATCTTCGACTCCACCGCCCCTCAGGGGAAGAATCGATCCTGAGTCTGAGTTGCGGTGCCCTCGGCGGCAAGGCAGAAGGCGTGATCCTCTCCTTTCGAGAGATCACCGCCGAGATCCGCCTACAGCGGGAACTCACCGCCACGAAAGACTTCCTCGAGAACCTGATCACGAGTTCTGCGGATGCGATCGTTGCGACAGAACTGACTGGGAAGGTCATCCTCTACAACAAGGCCGCGGAGCGCCTTTTTGAGCGGGAGGCCAATACGGTGTTGGGCCAGTTGCCCATGGCTGAACTGCAACCGGAAGGATTCTATCGGCAACACGTAGAGCAACTCCTAGATCAGGCTCAAACTGCCGAGTTATCGGCGCAGCGATCGGAGGTGCTCAGCGCCAGCGGAGCCCGTATTCCCGTGCGTCTGTCAGGAAGTCTTCTTCAAGAGGGCGGCCTCCCGGTGGCCCTGGTGTTTGTCCTGCAAGATCTCAGGGCTGAAATCCAACTTCAAGAGGACCTGGCCCGACGAAACAGTGAGCGAGACGAGTTCGAAGGGGCTCTACTGATGGCCTCAACAGCAGCCCACGAACTGAATCAGCCACTCACCACCATCGTCGGGTTCAGCGAGATGGCATTGCAGCAACTTGAAGCCGAACACCGAGCCAGGAAGGCGCTAGAGCGCGTCCGTGAGGCCTCGGAGCGTCTTGCCGAGCGCGTCCGCGACTTAGGTAAGCTCAAGCGAATCGTTACCCGCTCCTATGGCGATGGCGCCCAAATTGTTGACCTAGAAGCCTCGACACGCACCACGGTCCCCCAAAATCCTCTGGGGGCCTTTGATAGGACCTCCGAAGTCACCGACCAGTTCCCTACCCTGACGGAAGAAGACACCTGATGCTCCTCCTCTCTAGCCTACTCATCGCCGCCCCAACCCCAGCAAGCCCGGATGCGACGACCTTTATGGCGAAGGTTCTTGAGCACGACGCGATGGGGTTCTCGGGGACGGCTGAAGTTGATCTAAAACTGACGATTCGTAGCCCTCGCGGCACCCTTAGCCGCCGGCGACTGCAGATCATCAGCGCAACCCTTGAGGGGCGACAACATACGCTCGTTCGCTTTCTCGCACCGGCTGAACTGTCAGGCACAGGCATGCTACTTAGAGATGAACCCGATGGCAGCAGCACCCAACTCATGTACCAACCAAGCTACGATAAGATCCGCCCAATCGCTGCCAGCAATCGCTCCGACCGATTCATGGGGACTGACTTTTCCTATTCGGATCTCGAAGGGGCTGATTCCGGTGACAGCAAGCACCGGTTCCTTGCGGATGCAAAGTGCGGCAAAGCAACCTGTAAACAGGTGGAGAGCCGCCCCGATTCGAAGCGGGTTCAGTCCACCGGCTATGGTCGGATTATTTCACTCATCCACCCGAAGGCATTGGTGCCGATGCGTACCCGGTTCTTTGGCCGAGATGGCAAGACGGCACTGAAGGTTTTGACCGTCAAGAAGCTCAAAAAGGTAGACGGCCGATGGATGGTCACCAAGGCGGTGATGAAGGACCTTAAGCGCGGGAGTGCAACCCAGATGGAGATGCTCAAGCTGGATCGAAACAAAAGCTTCAGCGCGGAGCATTTCACGGAGAAGGCCCTGCGCAGCCCCTAGTCAAAAAAAGAAAAGCAGGGAGCGAACTCCCTGCCTCTCTTTTCAGCCGGGGACGGACTAGAAGTCCATGCCGCCCATGCCACCCATGCCGGGGCCGCCTGCGGGCATCGGCTCATCAGCCTTGGGCTTATCGGCGATGATCGCCTGCGTCGTCAGCAGCATCCCGGCCACAGAAGCCGCAAACTGCAGGGCGCAGCGACAGACCTTTGTGGGATCGATCACGCCGGCTGCGATGAGGTCTTCATAGGTATCGGTGGCCGCATTGTAGCCGTAGGCAGCATCACCACCGTTACGCACCTTGTCCACCACGACACTGGCCTCTTGACCCGCATTGCTGGCGATCTGGCGAAGTGGCGCTTCGAGAGCCCCTTGCACGATCCGAACGCCCAGGCCTTGGTCATCGGCCAAACTCAGGTTTTCCAGCGCAGCGGCTGCCCGCAGGAGCGCGACGCCACCACCGGGAACGATGCCCTCTTCCACTGCAGCCCGAGTCGCAGCCAAGGCATCCTCAACCCGATCCTTCTTCTCCTTCATCTCGACTTCGGTGGCGGCACCAACATTGATCACCGCAACGCCACCCACCAGTTTCGCGAGGCGTTCTTGAAGCTTCTCGCGGTCATAGTCGGACTTCGTGTCTTCGATTTGGGATCGAATTTGGGCGCAGCGGGCTTCGATGGCCGCCTTGTCACCCGTACCATCAACAACCGTGGTCTCGTCCTTCGTCATCACCACACGCTTGGCGGTTCCCAAGTTCTCAATATCCACATTTTCCAACTTCATCCCCAAGTCCTTGGAGATGACAGTGCCTGCGGTGAGCGTGGCGATATCCTGAAGCATCGCCTTGCGACGATCACCGAAACCAGGGGCCTTCACAGCAGACACATTCAGCATGCCACGCAGCTTGTTCAGGACGAGCGTGGCCAGAGCCTCACCTTCGATATCCTCCGCAATGATGACCAAGGGCCGACCACTACGAGCGACCTGCTCAAGCACGGGGATCAGGTCCTTCATGCTGGAGATCTTCTCTTCACAGATGAGGATGAGAGGCTCTTCAAGGATGGCTTCCATCCGGTCAGCATCGGTCACAAAGTAAGGACTCACAAAGCCGCGATCGAACTGCATCCCGTCCACGTAGGTGGCCCGGGTTTCAAAGTCCTTCGCTTCTTCGACGGTGATCACGCCTTCCTTGGCCACCTTGTCCATGGCTTCGGCGATGATTTCACCGATCTCGGAATCACCATTGGCGGAAATCGTTCCCACCTGACGAACCTCATCGTTGTTCTTCACGTCACGCTTAATGGTGTCCAACTCGGCGACCACCGCGGTGACTGCAGCGTCGATACCGCGCTTCAGGTCCATCGGGTTGGCGCCAGCGGCCACCAGTTTGATCCCATTGCGATAAATCGCCTCGGCGAGCACCGTCGCCGTGGTGGTCCCGTCACCGGCCTCGTCGGCCGTCTTGGAAGCCACTTCCTTGACCATCGCGGCGCCCATGTTCTCGAAGGCATCATCGAGTTCGATTTCCTTCGCGACGCTCACGCCGTCCTTGGTCATCAGAGGGGCCCCAAAGCTCTTTTGGGCAACCACGTTGCGGCCCTTGGGGCCGAGGGTGACCTTCACCGCTTTGGCGAGGGTGGAAACACCCCGCAACACAGAGTTGCGGGCATCGGTATCAAACAGAATCTCTTTGGCGGTCATCTTGACGCTCCTAGTTCTCGATAATGGCGAGGATGTCATCCTCGCGCAGGATGACGAGTTCCTCGCCATCGACCTTGATGTCCGTGCCGCTATACTTGGAGAACAGCACGTGCTGGCCCACCGTCACCGTCAGGCCACGGGTTTCACCTTTATCATTCGCTTTGCCCGGCCCCACGGCCTTCACCTCACCACGGGCCTGCTTCTCTTGAGCAGTGTCTGGGATGTAAAGACCGGTGCTGGTTTGTTGCTCACCCTCGAGGCGCCGAAGCACCACGCGATCATGAAGCGGGACGACGTTCATCATGACTCCTTGTTTTCTCTTCGTTTGTGTCGCCCCCTACGGATCTTTCGCAGGAGGCAGTTTCGGTTAACGGGCGCCACTAAGCACAGGGCTGGATGGCCTTCAACTGAATTTCTCAACCTTAAAAAGCAAAACCGGACCCACCACGGGATCCGGCAAGGCTGGTGCCCAGGGACGGAATTGAACCGCCGACACGAGGATTTTCAGTCCACTGCTCTACCGACTGAGCTACCTGGGCGCCGAGCGCCTGATAGGGAGGCTCCTGCTCCCTGTCAACTACGGGAGTCGACCGTAACGCCGAAGTGTGTCTCTTGCCCTGCTTAGTTCCCGCATGCGCCGGGCCGCCCGCTCGGCCCGCTCGGGCGGGTGCCGGTCGGGGTGAGCCTCTTTCATCAACTGACGCAATCTTTGCCGAACCACCGCCTTTGTCGCGTCGTAAGGCAGGCCAATACTGATATAGGCCGCGACGAGGTCGAAAGGCAGATGGTCTTCGGCGGCGCTCGCCCGACGCTGCTTGCTTCCCTGGGGACGAGTCCGCCGTCCCCGGGAGGAGGCACCAGAGCCCGGGGAGGAAGCACCACTTCGCCCCGATCGACTTCGAGTCGCCCTCGGCTGCTCGTCAACGGGAGGTGGGGCCGGGGCCGGCGCCGGCAACAACCCCTCAATCAGCCAGGCCTCGAACCAGAGCCAACTGCGCCACAAGCCTTTCATGGCCCAGGGATCGGCAGGTCCAAGGGTAGCGTATTGAGAAGACCAGGAACCTTCATGTCGACGGGCTTGAGGGTTTTCCCCTCACTCATTCGACCACTTACCAGCGTAAAAATTGTCGTTTTAGGAGTCGCTCCAGGTCGCAGTTCGACCCCCTTCACCATAATCTTCTCGTTCATGCCCCGATCTGGATCTTTGAGATCCTCAAGAATCAGGCCCACAACCGTGAGTTTGCGAATCACCTGGACTGGCTTCCGCCAGAGCTGACTGTACCAAAGAGCCACCTTGTTTGGAGGCACGTTCGCCTGGTAGGTTCGGCGCCAGGCGACACCGGCATCGAGATGGGCGAGTCGCTGGGCCCCCGGATAGACCGCGAGGCTTGCTGGCTCGGGCGTCATCAACAAGCCCGCTGTGAAAAGGATAACAACCATATGCTGGGCCCCATGGTAGGACAGAGTACGTGAAAAGCCTATCGAGCATCGCCGCTGACCGGCTCAAAGACGTTCGAGTTGTCGCATTCGACATTGACGACACCATTACGACAGAAGGCCGAGTCACAGCCGATGCCTATCGCTCTCTATGGCAACTCCAGAGCGCGGGCTTGGTCCTTTTGGCCGTGACCGGGCGGCCGGCGGGCTGGTGCGACCTCATCGCTCGGGCCTGGCCCGTCGATGGGGTCGTCGGTGAAAATGGAGCCTTCGCCTACCTGCGAAAAGGTCGAGAGATTCATCGCTTCGATGTCGCCCCACCGCCGACATCGGTTGAACTCAAGCAGATGGAGGATGGGCTTCTACAACAATTTCCTGATCTTGCCCTGGCCTCAGACCAATTCTGCCGGCGTTTCGATCTCGCCATCGATTTTGCCGAAGAGGTTGGACCTTTTTCCCTCTCCGTCGCTGAAGCCGTCAAAAAGGCTTTCGAAAAGGAAGGCTGGACAGCGAAAGTGAGTAGTATCCACGTCAATGGCTGGAAAGGCGCTTGGGATAAGGCATCAACCCTCTCATCGTGCCTGGCCGACCACTACCAACTTGGTCCGGAACATCTTGCTTACGTTGGCGACTCGCCGAATGATGCGCCGATGTTTGCCCTGGCCGCGCTCAGTGTCGGCGTCGCAAACATCCAGGACTTCCCTGCCCTCGAAACGCCTCCAGAATTTGTCACAAGGACTCCCCAAGGCGCCGGGTTTTCCGAATTCGCCCAACTTCTTTTGCGCGCCCAAGGGTTTACTTTCGATAAGGCCTTTGACTAGGGTCGATTCGTTCACCGAGGAACGTCTTTTTTGGACGTACGCTGCGATCACTGTGGGACACTTTGGGCGGTCGATGACTCCCAGTTGACCAACGAGCCCACGCCCTTTCAGTGCAATGCGTGCGGATACATCTTCACCATCTCTCCCAGGAACGCCAATCCGATGCAGGTCCGCCATACAAACGGTAAAATCTACGCCGTCCCCGACGTCCCAACGCTCATTAAGTGGATTCAAGATCGACGCCTTGCGCGGCGCTGTATGGTTCGCTTTGACGATGCTGAATGGATGCCTATCCTCGATATTCCAGAAGCAGCCGACGCCTTTGATGCCTTAGAAGCTGCGACCGCGCCGGAAGAGCCCCCCCCAGCGACCACCAACACATTAGATCCGGAACCAGAACCAGAACCGGAACCAGAGTCGATCACCGACAGCGCCGATGAAGACCTCGATGCCCTAGCGGCTGAAGCAGAGCAATTGGTTGCTGATCCGGAATTCGCCGATGACTTTCCTCCCGCAACCGATGACGGCAATGCGGATTTCGACGAGGGTCCAGGTCCCATCCCCGACATTCCTTCGGTAGATGATGCGGTCGAGGAAGATCTGACGGAGGCAGCCGAAGAGCCGAGCGCTGGCGCCGCCGAAGGCGACGACCCCTTCGATATGATCAACTCGCTCGGCGGCGATAGCCCCGACGACGATGACGACGATCTCGATGACGACGATCTCGATGACGACGATCTCGATGACGATGATTTTGACGATGAAGAAGGCGGCAAGAAGAGCAAGCTCCCCCTTATGCTCGCAGTCCTCGCCCTTCTCGGCGGGGGTGGTTACTTCGCATTCTCCGGCGGCGGTGGAGGTGGTGGCTTTGGTGCCGATGTCACCATGGACCCCACCCACGAGAAGCTCATCAGTAACGGTATCGTCGCATTACTCTCAGGAGACCGGGCCAATATGGCGAAGGCTTTGGTGGCTCTGGGTCCCGCAGTCTGCCAGGGCGAGTGCGGCAAAATGAAGCAATGCGTTGAGGCCGGCGAAGAAACAAAAGTTTGCGGCCCAAGCCCGAAAGCGGCTGCCTATGTCCCCGCTTTCCTTCTCGCCGATCGGCTCTGGCGGGAGACCGCCACCCATATGCGCGTGGATGCGAGCCTCAAAGCGCGGCTCGACGAAGTGAACACCCTCACCAGCGCGGTGAAGGCCGAAGGTGAGTTTCAAAAAGCCCACAAATATGTGCAGCGGGCGGCGTTTATCCATTACTATAATGCGACCCATCAGCCGAACAAAAAGGCGGAGGTCGAGCCCATCTACCAAAGCCTTCTTGGCGACCTCAAGAAGGAGGATAGCAGCGGCAATACGATGCTCTTCCTGGCGCTACAGGCCATCGATACGAATGATATCGCCTCTGCGGAACGCTTCATCAAGTCGGCAGAGAGCCCTGCCGGCGGCGGTAAAGCGGACGCCGGCCTCATGCTCTTTGCAAAAGCACGACTTGAGCGGGCTCGAGCAAAGGATAAGTGCGACAACGCGAAAGCCGCCTACAAGGCCGCTGACGAAGCAAGCCTAGGCTTTGCAACTCGGGAGGGTGCTCTGTTTCTTGCGAGCAAGGGTGACCTGGCCGGTGCCGCGGAGTTAATCGGTGCAAGCGCGGGCTCAGACCCCATCCTCAACGGCCTTAAATTGGCCCCCACAACCCCCGCACCCAAAACCATCAAGGAGCTTAAAAACGCCACCTTCAAAAAATGGGTAAAGAACAGAAGAGGGCGGATCTTTAAGTTCTACAAAAAGAAGATCTACAAACCCCAGCGGGCCCTTGAAACCAACAGTCCGACCAGCCTCAAGCTCGCAGATCTCCTTGAACAGGGGCACAGCCTCTTTCCATATCAAGTGGCTGATCTCGTGAGGGCAGGATGGCTGACAACCTTCCATGTCGAGGAAGAGGGACTCAAGCCTGAGGCTAAAACCCAACGGGTGGAGAAAGCCAAACAACGCTTCGACAAAGTACTCGCCCTCGACCCAGGCAACAGGGAGGCCCTGCTGGGTAAAGCGGGCTTGGCCCGATTTGGCGGCAAGGACGAAGACGGCGCGCAGGCTGCGAACTTCTACGCCTGGCTCTTTCTCTCCCATGAAGGGCTCAACGCAGGAACCTGTGCGCCACCACCACCGGCTACACCGGCCCCCGAAGCGGCTCCCGCAACACCGAAAAAGAAGAAAAAGCGCGGCAAGCGGAGACGACGGCGCGGGCGGCGACGCTGACCCCCAAGAGCATTGAGACTCGGGTGAGTCGCCTCTTCGGCGTCTCCTATCCCGTTGTTCAGGCTGGAATGATCTGGGTCAGTGGTTGGCGTCTAGCGAATGCTGTCGCCCAGGCCGGTGGTCTTGGAGTTCTGGGTGCCGGGTCCATGCGCCCCGATGTTCTTCGCCATCATATCCACCGACTCCGAGCGGCTTGGGACGGCCCATTTGCCGTCAATATGCCCCTTCTCTACCACCACATGCCGGCCTGCCTGGAGGTCATCACCGAAGAGAACGTCCCCATCGTCATCAGCTCGGCCGGCAGTCCCGCAGGTGTTGCCAAAGCGCTGGCTGCGGCTGATGTGGTGCACGTGCACGTAGTCGCCGCAGTTCGGCAGGCCCTTAAGTGTCAGGACTTAGGCCTCGCGGCCGTTGTCTGTGAGGGCTACGAAGCGGGGGGCCACAATGCCCCTCAAGGCACCACAAGCCTTTGCCTCATCCCTCAAGTCGTCGACGCGCTAGAGATTCCTGTCATCGCCGCCGGCGGTATCGCTGACGGCCGTGGCATGGCCGCGGCTCTGGCCCTTGGCGCTGAAGGCGTTCAAGTGGGGACCCGCTTCGCCGCCACCCAAGAAAGCTCGGCCCATCCCGCCTACAAGGCTGCCGTTGTGGAGGCCGGAGATCGAGACACCGTCGTCGCCCTGCAGGCATTAACGCCGGTACGGCTCATTAAGAACGCCTTTTCACAACAGGCGCTTGAGGCTGAAGCTCAAGGTGCGAGCCCAGCGGAGCTTAAAGCACTTCTGGGTCAAGGACGAGGTCGGCGAGGGATCTTCGAAGGCGATCTAGAAGCCGGCGAAATCGAGGCGGGCCAAATCGCCGGGATGATCGCCGACCTCCCGCCAGCCGAAGAGGTGATGCAGCGCTTGGTCCGAGAATACCAAGGGGCTCGTTCGAGATTACCCTAAGCCCATCACTCGCCCGATCTCGGGCTTCAGCAAGGCAGCGAGGCTTTCAAGGCGTTGGCGCCGAACCCGGTCAAGTCGTCGCCCCTCCCCTTGACAGGACAACCAAAAGAGCGGTCGCTCAGGATTGGGAAGCGGGACCAAAAATGCCGCCTCACGAAGCCCTCTTGGCCGATGCCTGCTCACCTCCACCTGGGGAGACCAAGAGCTCAGGCTTCTGCGAAGCTCCATCAACCAATCTCCAGCACGATGGACATCCCGTAGCCGCTCCATCAGATCACCAAGGCCAGTCGCCTGTGCTGTCTTGACCGTGGGCTCCAGCGCCCGATCCGAAGCTTTGTCGGTCGGTGGAGCCTGGGGACTTGGGACTCGATAAAACCGGGGGCAGAGGCGGGAACAGAGGGCTTGAGCCATGTCACTGGCGGGCAAACCATACAGCCAAGCGAGTAAACTCTCGACAAGGAAGGGTGCCGCAATGCGTAGTTCGGGATGGATCTGATGGGCGCTGTGCAGCGAAGGAAACAATTCTTGCGCTTTCTCGGGCCAGGCCGTGGCGAGTACCAAGCGCCGGCCAATCAAGCAGAGGGGCACTGTTTGGTAGCGCTGGGCGAGCTTGGGGCTCAAAAACCGGCGGGTTGCTCGATCGGCTAGATCCAACTCGATACCACCGATGGCTGCCTGACCTGCCCATCGGGACATGGCACGCTGGAGTTCTTCGTATGATATCAAACCCATATCGAGAAGGTGGTCGGCCAAGGCACCACCCAAAGCCCCCTGACGCTGACGGATTAGCCGGGCCTGGCTCGGCTCCAGCACCCCATCCGTGAGTAATCCAGCGACGAGATCCATACCTTCTCCTTAGGTCTTGGGGGCCGGCCCCCGCCAGCGCAGACCGAGAAGGTGGTCTGCGAGGGTCCTGCTGTTGCTGTCAACCCATGCCCAAGTCAGGCCCAGCCCCAAAGGCAACAGGCAGACGAGACTTAAAGGCAAGCGGAGAAGAAGCCGAAACCGGCTGCCCCCCTGCCAACTCAGGCCGAACAGGCGCATTCCAAGGCTTCGCTGCAGCCAAAGACAAGCCAGCCCCACCGTCACAAGCCAGGTCCCAAGAAAGAGACTTAGACCCAGGCTTAAACCACCTAACTCGCCGAGTAAAAGACGGGCAGCCCACTCTTCAGGGGGTAACTCGCCTTGTCCTCCTGGAGCACCAAGAGCCAGACCAAAAGCCAGCACGGGCAACAGAAGATCAACAAAAGAAGCGCCGAAGCGCCGCCAGCCAAAGCGACGCAAAAGAGCCTCTTCCAAGACGGCATCAAGCTCATGCTCCTCGTCATTCTCAGCATCGGAGCCGACCAAATCAAAAGCATCGTCGTCATCGACAGACTCGCTTTGTTGATCCAGAGCGCCTTCGACAGCCGCAAGACGGTCCTGGCGCTCTTCCGGCCAAGATGCGGGCGAAGCGGTTTCCTGAGTTAAAGACACCGTCTCGTCATCGTTGGGCCCTTCAGGACCTGAGTCGGGCGCAGAGCGACCAAGAATCAAAGACTCAGGGGACGAGTCCTCATCTTGGGGCGTCGACGGTGACGGGCCGAAGTCGCTGAGCAGGAAGGGCTCAGCGCTCCGAAAATCATCAACTGGCTCGGGCGCCGGCTCGGCGCCAAAGCCACTGAGCAAGAAAGGTTCAGAACTCCGAAATTCGTCGAGGACCTCGACCGTCCGTACTGAATCGGTTTCGCCCCCAGTGCTTGCCTCGGGAATCGGAAGGGCTTCGAGCGACTGCAAGGCACCATCCCTCGACGCAATCGGTGCTTCGGGTTCGACTTGTCGGGGGTTTGTGGCTTTAGTCGATGACTCGACGGTCTCCTCTTCCACATACGCGGCCGCCGCGAGGAGCATTTCATCGAAAGCCCCACGGTCTGGCTTGGCGGCAGTTGCTTGCACAGGCTGGATAATCTCGACCTCTTCATGCTGAGGAGCCAGGCCATGCTCTGGCTTGGCGGCGGCGGCTTGCACCGGCTGGATGGGCTCGGCCTCTTCATGCTGAGGGGTCAGGCCATGGGCCTCCTCGTTGGCCGGGACCAGTTCGGGGCCTGGGTCCGAGTGAAATTCTGGCTCCAATAACGGCAATGTCTCGGCTGCCGACACCCTCGGGCTTTGGGCGGCGGGTAGCTCGGGAGACCGAGCCGCGCTGGCTGCCCCACTGAGGGTGCCTGGCCGCTCCGGGCGCCGGTGCTGTGTTCGATCCGGGGAGGTGGCCGCGGGGCGAGTTCTTTCCAAATGGTCGAGACGGCGGCGAAGTTGGCTGAGCCCAGACTTCCGCTCATTGGATAAGTTGTCCCGTCGAGCACGGATCTGCTGGGGGGAAGGAAGCCCTCCTGGCAGTCGATCGATACGAGTTTCCGAATTCCCTTTATTGCGTGCTTTTTTGAGGACCGCTCGGAGACGGGGCGTCAAGCGAACAGTTCCGTTATCGAGGACCGTCTTACAAGCCCGGCACGCCCCCGAATTGGCTGCGTTCGGAAAGCCACAGCGAGGGCACGCTACACTGCTCATGGCGCCCCCAAACAAAATACGGCTGGAAGTGCCACCCCCGCACTTCGGGCTCGCATCGTACCCCACCCGAGACCGATAGACTGACCCCCCGCATGACGGATTCGGTCAAACTCAGCCGCTGAGAAGCCACCTTCTGGCCCAACCAGGATCGCTTTCGGCTTTCTACTTGGCTCCGGCTCCCCAGCCCCCGAATCACCATAGTAGATCTGATGGTCGTTGAGATCGCTAAGGGCCGTGGCAAGGTCCGCCTTCACTTCAACTTGAAGCACGTGGTACCCACCACTCTGGCGACAGGCTTCTTGAGCAAGTCGCTGCCAGCGATCCAGGGGCAGTTGGGCCTGCCCGCGGGCATCTCGATCGGACCGAAAAAGTCGCACCTTTGGCAAGCCGAGTTCGCTGTGAACTCGAATTGCCTCATCGTTATCCTTGCCCTTCAACAGAGCCAGTACAGGCAAGGGATAATCTCCACTGGGTCGGGCCATGGTGCGCATGGGCTCGAGCCACTGGCCGGAAATTTGGCGGCTAGAAAACTCGGTCAACTCTGCGAGTCGGGCTTGGCCCATGCCGTCGAGACACTCGAGGCTTTGCCCCGGACGAAGTCGCAACGATCGAGATAAATAGTTGATGATCTCGTCGTCTTGGACCTCGAGTTGGGACGCTTCAAGCGTCGGCCGACTCAGGACACATCGTCGCCGGATCTCACCATCCACAGCAGGCTCCACGCTCCCTGATTCCACTGCCGAACGGTACGCAAGCCTGATGCCAAAAAGGCAGCCTCAACCGCTTTAGCCTGTGAAGACAGCAGTCCAGAGAGAAAAAGAGCCCCTTTAGGTGCCAAAAGAGCGGCCAGATCCGCGGCCATCCCCATCAATGGCTCCGCAAGGATGTTCGCCACGACCGTGTCATAGCTTTCCTCCGACCGGGGACGCTCACAAAGCTCGAATGCGGCCACGACCCCCGCAAGGTTTTCTTGTGCAACCGCAAGGGCCATCGGATCATTTTCCGTCAACCACAGGGAACGAGCGCCGAGTCGATCGGCGGCCAGGGCGAGGATCCCTGTCCCGGTGCCGATGTCCGCAAATCGACCGATGGCCGCCTCCGAGGCTCGGAGATCCAAGGCCTGAACACACAGGGCCGTCGTCTCGTGCTGGCCGGTCCCGAAAGCCGTGCCAGGATCCAGAACAATCACGCGCTCGTCGTCATCTGACTCGTACTGCACCCAACTGGGAACCACCGTGATTCGGGGGCTCAGGCGAAGGGGTTGATAGTGGATCTTCCAAGCCTCCGCCCAATCCACCCCTTCTTCGTGTTGGAGTTGGGGAGGCTCAGTCAGCAGCCCAGCCAAGTCTGCAGCCGCAATCTGGGCGCTGAGCTCCCCTTCATCATCGACTTCAGCATAAAGATGAAACTCGACCCGACCGACCAGATTCGGATCGATGCTCTCATCCCGCTCTTCAAAACTTTGCACGCCGGCCATGATCAACCGGGCCTCCACCGCAGCCCGATGGGGACTCGTTGTTCTCAAAATACCATGAACGAATTCGGTCATACTCCACCCCAAGCCCCCTTAGCGCAGGGTGGCCACCCACACCATCGAAGTCGCCAAAAACAAGGCCAATTCGCTTGACAGCCCACAGGTCGGCCCCTAGAAGCCGCCGCCCCTTTCGTGGGTCTGTTTTGCGGAGGTCTTCATGTTCGCTGTGGTCAATACCGGCGGTCGTCAACACAAGGTCCGTGAGGGCGAGTATCTCGTCATCGATCACCGAGCTGGTGAAGTGGGCGATGCCATCGATCTGGGGCCTGTCCTCCTCATTCGTGATGATGAGGGCACACGAGTTGGTGATGATGCCGCTGCGGTGAAGGTCACCGCGCACATCGTTCGCCAAGACCGGCGGGATCTTCCCTCCGAGGAGCGCCCCACGCCCCCCATGGGCAAGAAGCTCCGCATCTTTAAGCGGCGCCGGCGTAAGAATTCTCGACGGGTCACGGGCTTCCGCCCCGTCTACACCCAAGTCAAGATTACCGAGATCAAAGGTTAGGAAGGAGCGACACCATGGCTCATAAAAAGGGACAAGGTTCCAGTCGGAACGGTCGTGATTCTAACCCGAAGTACCTGGGCGTGAAGAAGTACGCCGGTGAAAAGGTGCTGGCCGGCAACATCATCGTCCGCCAGCGTGGCACGAAGATTAAGCCAGGTACCAACGTTGGCTGTGGACGAGATCATACACTGTTCGCTCTCGCCGATGGTGTCGTCAGTTTCTCGAGCCACCACAGCGGTCGGCGCCAGGCCCACGTTCTCGCCGAATAGGCACGACGAGCGACCTGACTGATCGCGGGGACCTGGATTCGGGTCCCCGCTGACTTTTTTGGCACCATGGGGGGCCACCATGCGGTTTGTCGACCGAGTTCGAATCAGGGTGCGCGGTGGAGATGGTGGCGCTGGCATGATCAGCTTCATGCGCACTGCAAAAAACTCCAAAGGGGGACCTGACGGGGGCGATGGCGGCCGCGGTGGTGACATCATCCTTGTAGGCAGTAGACGACTGGAGACCTTGCTCGACCTCCGTCTTCAGCCCCAGCAAAAGGCTGAAAATGGGCGCCCTGGCGGCCGCCAACAAATGACGGGGGGGAATGCGCGCCCGGTGCGCATTCCCGTCCCCTTAGGCACCCAGGTCTATTCGGAGAACGAACAGGGAGAACGGGAATTCCTGCTGGGCGAACTCCTTGAGGAAGACCAAGAACTCCGCGTGGCCGAGGGTGGAATCGGCGGCAAAGGAAACGCCCGCTTTGCCTCCTCTCGGAGGCGACGTCCCGATTTCGCACTTGCCCCGGGCGAAGGCGAAACGGTCAGCCTCCAATTGGAGTTAAAACTGATCGCCGATGTAGGTCTTTTGGGGATGCCCAATGCCGGCAAAAGCACCTTAATCCGGGCCGTTTCCAATGCCCGCCCCGAGGTGGCTGATTACCCATTTACCACCAAGGTACCCAACCTCGGCATCGCCCGAAGTCCAGCTGGCGACTTGGTGATCGCCGATATTCCGGGCCTCATCGAAGGGGCTGCAGAAGGACACGGTCTCGGACATCAGTTTTTACGCCACGTCGAACGGGTTCGAGTCCTTGCCCATTTGGTGACACTGCCTGCTCACGAGGCAGAGCGGGGACTCGCAGGCCTCCTAGAAGACCTGGAGCTGATCGAGGCCGAGTTAAAGGCCTACAATGATGGTCACTTGGCCGAACGCCCTCGACTCGTCGTCTTGTCCCAGATCGATCAACCCTGGCTCGAGGAACTTAAAGTCCCCTTCTTGGAGGCGATGGCCGAGCGCGGCTTGAGCGCTGTGGCATGCAGTGGGATGAGCCGGCTGGGCTGTGATCAGTTTCTTCTCGCCCTCGCCAAGTTGCTCGATCCCGTCAAACCCGACGATGCCGACGAGGATCACTTCGACCCAAGCGCTGGACTCTAATCAGGCGGCGGCTTCCGCCTCTGGCTTCTGGTCTCTCTTAATCGCGTAATACTGGTGGGCGATTCCCAGGATCGTATTGAAGAGGATGTAGAGAACCAGTCCGGCCGGTAACGCGATCATAAAGACCGTCATCATCACCGGCATGATCTTCATGACCATTTGCTGCGAGGGGTTATCGGAGGGCGTCGGCTGGAGTTTTTGTTGGAAGAAGAAAAGAACGCCGAGCAGGAGTGGCATGACATAGAATGGATCGGAGAGGGTTAAGTCATCGATCCAGCCGGGAATGAAGGGCGCCCCATAGAGTTCCACCGCCACTCTAAGGGTAGAGTAAAGGGCGAACCACACCGGAATCTGCAGGAGCATCGGCAAGCAACCACCCGCTGGGTTAACGCCCTTCTCCTTGAACAACTCCATTTGCTTTTGGGCCTGCATCTGTCGATCAGACTCATATTTTTCCCGCAGCTTGCTGAGTTCCGGCTGAATCTCCTTCATCTTCGCCATGGAACGATAAGACATATCGGTAATGGGATAGAGGAGGGTTTTCACGATCAGCGTCAGCAAGACGATGGCGATGCCGTAATTGCCAAACACACCAAAAAGCCAGTTCAACAACCACAGCATCGGCGCTGCAAGAAACTTGAAGATACCGAAATCAATGGTGTCGATCAGCGTGGGATGAGCAGCCTTCAGTAAGCCTTCGCTCTTGGGAGCAAGCAGCAGCGATGCCTGCCATTCGGCCTGGCCACCGGCCGGCCACTGCAGCGGATGCTCGAAGCTCACATAGACCCGGCCGTCGACCACGTCTTTCTCACTGTCCGGATCAACAGCATTGCGGCTAATCTCACATGCTCCATTGGCTCCCGGCAGTAAGAAGGCCCCGAAATAATTTCGATCAACGCCGGCCCATTGGGCCGTGGCCGTCTTGAGTTCGACCGCTTCTGCCTCGGCGATGTCAGCGATTGGGGCCACGAGAAGATCTTCTTCGGCCCGGCACATCCCCCGGGCTAGATCTGGCAGGGTACCGAACAGGAATCCGCCGCCAGTCTCCGCCGGGTTTGCCATTTCCAGCCCGAAGCGGAATGTTTTCTCGCCCCCCTGAGCCCCGCTTATGCGCAGCTCATGGCGGAGTGCCTGTCCATCCAGTTGCCAGCGGCGCTCTACCTGAGAGCCATCTGCGAGCTTGCGACGAAAGACGACGCTCCCTCGGTCCTGGCTGGCCACCTCATAGTCGGCGTCGGGCTCTAGCCCCTCGGCTTCCAGACTGGCAAAGCCTAGGGAGCCCTCAGGAACCAACTCGATGTAGGGTCGTTCCGGGTCTGTGCCTGGCTCCCGGAAGTCACGGAAACTCACAGCTGTGAGGCGAGCCCCATGGCTCGAAAACTGGACGGTGAGTAGGTCCCCTTCCAGGTCGATTTTGCGCTCTGGCTGCTTCGTCGTCGGCAGACTTGCTTTCGCCTCCGGTGAAGGGGCGGTTTCCACCGCAGTTGGCGATGGAGATGGGGGTACCTGAGCGCCGGTCGTTTTCGGCGCTCCTTGCTCTTCGGATACGGTTTCGGCGACCTCTGGTGCAGGTCTCTCTGGCGGCAATGGCGGCGGAAAGAGGCTCTGCCAGATCATCAGGATGACCATGCTCACCGCCAAGAAGGCGATCAGTCTGCCAGGGCTTTGCTCGTCATTCATGCTCGAACCTTCTTTGCCAACTGGAGAAGGTCATTCTCTAGCGCCCCAAACTCGGCATCCGCGGCGCCGGGGCGCGCAATGATCACGTAATGGAACCCAGTGGGGAACACCGCCCGATGCGTCCGGACCACTTCCCGCAGGCGACGGCGAACTCGATTGCGAATCACTGCCTTGCCGACCTTCTTGGAGACTGTGAAACCAAAACGCTGACCTTTTGCTCGATCCCGAGCGACGAAAAGGAAGAGCTTGTTACCATCGAGGCGACGTCCTCGCCGCTGCACCCGTAAGAACTGGCGCCGAAATCGCAGGCGTCGAGCCTTCGGAAAGGTTGCTGTCACTTCCGGTAAGTTGAAACCGCAAGGCGACGACGCCCTTTGCTCCGGCGACTGGCAAGGACCTTCCGACCATTGCGGGTGGCCATTCGGGACCGGAAGCCGTGGCGCCGGGCTCGTTTGATACGGCTGGGCTGGTAGGTACGCTTACTCATCACTGGCTCCTGTCTCGGTCCGGCGGGCTGATAGGTGGCCCACGAAGCCGGGTCAACAGGATTCAGCCCATTTTACCTCGACAGATCGTTCCTTCGTGCCGGGCTGGCCTTTTCCCTGGGATAAATCGTTGGGAATCGGCCTTGTCCAAAGCCGCTGTGTAGTGAAGAAGTAATGGCTGGATAGGGTATTATGGGTCTCGAGCACCGATGGAGTCAGTTCTTAGAGGCGGTGAAGACCGAAATTCACGCGACCTCTATGGAGCTTTTTGAACTCCTCGCTCCCGTCGAAGAAGGTGAGGACGAGTTGGTCCTCAGCCATCCCAGTGAGTTTATGGCCGGCGTTTGTGCCGACACGAGCATGAATGGGATGATCTTTGACATGCTGGTGGCCCATTGGCCCGGAGCGCCGCCCAAGAGCGTCCGCGTCATCTACCGCCCAAACGAAGATCAAACCGAACGGGCCACCTTGCCGCTCTTTCAGCGCCCCAGCGATACCGCCCCTCCCCCGCCCAGGCAGCCATCGGTGCCTGTCGCAGCCAAACCGAGCATCGGAAGTCCGCTCAACCGGGCGATGAGCTTTCAGGCCTTCATCTCAGACAACAGCAACGAAGAGGCCTTCTACGCGGCCGAGCGGTTCGCCAAGCTCGAAGATGCTGCCCACTTCAACCCCCTCTATATCCACGGTCAATCCGGCACTGGAAAGACCCATCTTCTTCACGCCATCGGCAACCACGTGAACAAGACGGCGCCCGAGCGACCCGTTCTCTACTTTACCGGTGATCAGTTCGCGACCATCATCATCGATCATATCCGCGCCCGACGGGTCGATCTGTTCCGGTCGGCAACCCAATTGGAGGGCGCCGTGGTCATTGTGGACGACGTGCAACTCCTGGCCAACAAAACCAAGACCATCGAAGAACTCTTTAACCTCTTCAATTGGCACCGTCTTCGTGGCGCCTTCCTCGCGTTCGCCTCCGACCTGCCGCCCGCGGAGATCCCCGGCCTATCCGAGCGCCTCGCAAGTCGCATGTCTGAAGGACTCGTCCTCACCGTCGCCACGCCCCTCTATGAGACCCGTGTCGCAATCGCTCAAACCTGGGCTGAGTCACTCGCCGGTAGTCGAGATGTCTTTGCCCCAGAGGTCTTCGAGTTACTCGCCGACCTCTTCAACACCAATATTCGCGAACTTCAGGGTGCGGTGAAGCGCCTCAACCTTCGGCGAGAACTCAAAGGTCTCGATCACCTCGACCTCGCCACCGCTCGGCAAATGTTGAGTGTCGAGATGGCCCAGCGGCAGGCGAAAAGCCCCGAGGACATCGCGCGGGTGATTTGCGATCAGGAAGGTGTCTCCTTTGACAAGGTCCGGGGCAAAGGCAGGACGACACGCCTGGTCCAAGCGAGGATGTGGATTTGTGGCCTGCTACGGGAAGAGACGACGCTGAGTCTGGTCGAAGTGGGCAAGCTCCTGCAACGGGATCACAGTACCGTGCACCACAGTCTTGGGCGTTATGAGGATCATCTAAAGACCCCTGCAGGCCAGGCCCGCCGGGAGGCGCTCCGGCGAGCGCTTCGGGCCTCTTAGTTTCGATTCATCGCTGAACTTGAGCCAATCGACTGCCTTGACGTAGTTCACCAGCGAGAAAACAGAGCAGCAGCTTGCGCTCATGACTGGAAGGCGCCTGCCCGGTTCGCCGCTCAAGCCAAGATGCACACCAGTCGACGGTTTCGTGCATTGCGAGAAGGTCGGGCTGTCCATCTTGGTCAAGGTGGGCCTCGACCTGGCCCTGGCGAAGATAGTTTCGGATAATGCGGCGGCCTCGCCGAAGTAGCTGAAGATCCACACAGATACCCATCTGACATCCTCCAGGTCTTGACCCGTAGGCCAGAGCATGCACAGGCAGCCATAGGGGCGCAAAAAAGCAGGCGATGGATGGACAACATGCTTCAGTCCATGACAGCAAAGGGGCAGGAGTCTATCAATGTCCGCTAAAGGCATGTTAACGGTCAAAGAGTTTTCCGAATCTGCCCGTGTAAGTACGCGAACTGTCCGTCGCTGGATCAGCTCCGGCCGGATTCGCTTCATCAAGCAAGGCAAGCAGTATCTGATTCCCGCGAGCGAAACGGCAGCAGAGCAGATCGACGCCCAACAAAGCCCCCGCCCTGCACCTCGGGCCTTTGCCCAGGTGGGCGAAGGCACCCTGCGAGATCTCCTGTTCTGGATTTGCGACCAATGGGTAGACCAAGCCGAGGCGATGGAGGGGTTTTTGCGTGAAGACCCCCGCGGCGCGGAAGCCTACTTCCGGCGGCTTGTCGCCGAAGTGGACCGCTCGGCTGCCGCCTATGTGGATACCGAGCTCGCCCTGCGACTCCGCTTCGTCGCCCGAGACCTGCTCCGTTTTGCTGTCGAGCACTTAGCGGCCGAGGAACGGGGTGAGCCGGGCGCGGGCCCCACCATGCCCCTCGTCGCCGCGGGGACGGGCAACTTTGAGACCCTCCCCCTTAGTTCTCACGATAAGGACTAAGCATGTATCTGCTTCGTCAGGCGACCTCTTCAGACCTAGAAGCCTTGGTGCGACTCGCCAAACTCCTAGACACCATCAATCTCCCGGCCGACCCGGATGCGATGGACCGGCTCTTGGCGGAGTCCCATGAAGCATTCGAAGGCGCCTCCCAGCCGGATCAGGCGATGTTTTTTGTCCTTGAGGATCCGAAAGGCGAGGTCTGTGGTTGCTCCAACATCATCGCCCACCATGGGTCCCCCGAAGCGCCTCACACCTATTTCGATGTGATCGAAGAGGATCGCTACTCCCGTGACCTAGAGCGGCTTTTCTCCCACCTCGTGCTTCGACTCGGGACAAGTTTTCATCCCCGCACAGAGATCGGTGGCCTGATCCTGGAACCGAGTCATCGGGGCAAAGGCATGGCCTCCCTCCTCTCCCGGGCCCGCTTCCAGTACATTGCGGCCTACAGAGAGCGCTTCTGTGAACGGATCCTGGCTGAATTGCTGCCCCCCTTCGACGACGATGGCTCCTCGCCCCTCTGGAAAGCCCTCGGCCGACGCTTCACTGGGCTTGACTACCGAGAGGCCGACCGCCTCTCCATCAATCAAAAAGAATTCATTGAGGACCTGTTTCCCCGCGGGGATATCTACGTTTCGCTCTTTGATGAAGAAACCCACCGGGTCATCGGCACCGTGGGGGACGAGACCAAAGGCGTCGAGGTCATGCTCCGGCGAGAAGGTTTCCGCTACCAGCGCCGCATTGACCCCTTTGATGGTGGTCCCCACTATGGGGCACCGACTGACCGGGTTCGCAGCGTTCGACTCACTCGAAGCTGCCGGGCCATCGCCCGGGCCTCCGGCGGTCGCTCGGCCCTCGTTGCAGCCCTAGAGCCCTTTCGCTCTGTCCGGAGTCAGGTGGAACTCACCGGGCTCCAAGTCTGCGTCCCTCCCGACGCACTCGCTCGATTACAAGCAAGCGAAGGCCAAGATCTCTTGGTAACTCCGCTTGAGGAGAACATCTCGTGACGCCCATGGCAGCATACATAGAGGGGCGCTGGTACCCCGAAGGCTCCAAAACCCTGACGGTCATCAGCCCCGCGGAGGGCGAAGCCCTTGAATCCTTCCCCTTCTCCCCAGCCCATAGCGCCCAAGCGATCGAGGCCGCTCGCAAGGCTTTTCCAGCCTGGGCAGCCCTGGGACTTGAGGGCCGGACCCCCTATCTCCGGCGCCTGCAGGAAGCGCTCGCTAGACGCAAAGAGTCCATCGCTAAACGCATCAGCCTAGAAGTGGGCAAGCCCCTCTGGGAATCCCGGGGCGAAGCGGGGGGACTGGCCCCCCGCGTGGATCTCGTCTTGGGGCCTATCGCCGAGGACATCAGCGATATCGTCCTCCCCAATGATGGCGGGCGAGCCTGTCATCTCCCCCTCGGTGTTGTGGCCGTCCTCGGCCCCTTCAACTTCCCGGCCCATCTCGCCAACGGTCAGATTTTACCCGCACTCGCAGCGGGCAACACCGTCATCCTAAAACCCAGCGAAAAAGCCCCGGGTGTCGCCCAACTCTATGGGGAGGCCTTTGCCGAGGCCGACTTGCCCCCAGGGGTTTTCAACTTGGTCCAAGGGGATGCTGAAACTGGCGGCGTCCTGGTCGCCTCGCCGGAAGTGGATGGCTTACTATTTACCGGATCGACCCGCGTCGGCCTGGCGATTCTTGCCGCGACCCACCAGCAACCCCACAAACTCGTCGCCTTGGAGATGGGTGGTAAAAATGCCGCCCTCGTCGCGGCCGACGCCCAATTAGGACAAACCGCTGAAGAACTCCTGATGGCCGCCTATGTCACCTGTGGACAACGCTGCACGGCCAGTAGTCAGGCCTTCGTCCATCGGGATGTGATCGATGAACTCTCCGACCGACTTGCGGCCCTCGTCCCCCGGCTTAGCGTCGGCCACCCCCTAGAGGAAGAAGCCTTTATGGGCCCGATCATCGATCAGCATGCACGCCAACGCCTCCTCAATTTAAATCAAGCAGCCCAAACGGCCGGTGTCGACACCCTGGTGGCCGGTCAGGCCATCGATCGCCCCGGGGCTTATCTCACCCCCGCACTGCGACGGGGCCCTTGGCAGGACACAACCTACTTCCAATCTGAGCATTTTGGGCCGGATCTGGTACTCATCCCCTACCAGGATGAGGATGACGCAGTGCGCACCATGACCCAAAGCGGCTACGGGCTTGCCGCCAGCATCTTTACGGCCGACAGACAACGTTTTGAGCGCTTAGCGCCCCGGCTGCGAGCCGGGATCGTGAACTTCAACCGGAGCACGGTCGGCGCCAGCGGCCAACTGCCCTTTGGTGGTTGGGCTCAATCGGGCAATCATCGCCCCGGTGCCCGGTATGCCGGCCGGCTGGTGAGCGCCGCTCAGGCTCGACTCCACGGCCCAGCGCCTCTTCCTAACCAACTCCTTAACTGCCTTGGAGCCCAGTCATGACGGAAAAGTCTTTTCCTGGCGAACTCGGTATTCTTCCGCTCCGAAACGATATCTTCTTTCCCAATGCCTTACTGCAACTGACGGTGGGAAGACCCCGTTCGGTCAATCTTTTGAAGCGTCTAGAAGCGGGCGAAATCCAACTCGGAATCGTCGCTCAGCGGGACCCGAGAGAAGAAGATCCAGGACTGGATGATCTCTTTCGGGTGGGAACTCGGGCCAAGGTCATCAGCATGATGCCGACGGCCACGGACCGCTATCAGCTGCTCGTCAAAGGACTCGAGCGCTTCGAGTTGAAATCGCTGAGCGAGAAAAATGGCCACCTGACGGGGGAGGTTGAACAACTTGAGACCCAGGGCGGGGAGAGCGACCGCAGCCGAGAGCTCGCCGAAGACCTGCGTAAGAGGGCACTAGAATATGTCGATTTGCGCCAGGACTTGCCCTCTCGGGCCAAGGGCGTTCTTGGCGGGCTGAGTGATCCAGACCGCCTCGCCGATTTCATTGCGGCCCACTTAGAACTGGATCTTGAGCGCCGTCAGGAGGTCCTGGAAGCCCTCGATCTGACCCAACGGCTTGAGATTGTGCTCGCGCTCCTCGAAGAGGCCTGCCAGGAACTGCAGATCACGTCGAAGACCACCCGCAATATCGAATCTGAGCGCAGCCGACATCAGCGGGAACAGTTTCTTCGCAGCAAGATGAAGGCGATTCGGGAAGAACTCGGTGAGGGTGAAGAGGACAGTGATCAAATCGATGCACTTGAATCACGCCTCCTCGCCAAAGACCCTTCGGAGGCCGTCAGGAAAATGGCTGCCCGGGAGTTCCGACGACTCCGCTCGATGCCTTCTTCCAGCGCCGAGTATGGTGTCATTCGAAACTACTTGGAATGGCTTGCGGACATGCCGTGGAACCAACTCAGCGAAGACCGACTTGACCTCTCCCAGGCCGAAGAGATTCTCGACCGAGACCATTACGGCCTTGAGAAGCCTAAAAAACGGCTGCTGCAATTCCTTGCCGTCCAACAACTCAAAAAAGAGCTACAAGGCCCGATCCTTTGCCTCACGGGGCCCCCGGGCGTGGGGAAGAGTTCCCTGGCGAAGGCGATGGCCGAAGCCATGGGTCGCAACTTTGCGCGCATCGCCTTAGGCGGGGTCCGGGATGAGGCTGAGATCCGGGGCCATCGTCGCACTTATGTCGGCGCCTTTCCTGGTCGCATCGCCAAGGCCATGAAACAGGCTGGAACGATGAACCCCCTCATCCTCCTCGACGAGGTGGATAAACTCTCCAATGACTTCCGGGGCGATCCGGCCAGTGCGCTTCTTGAGGTACTCGACCCAGAACAGAACCAAGAGTTCGCTGACCACTACTTGGATGTTCCACTGGATCTTTCCCGAGTCCTCTTCGTCGCCACCGTCAACAGCACATCTCCCCTGGCTCCAGCCCTTAAGGACCGCTTGGAGATCCTCGAGGTGAGCTCCTACACCCATCAAGACAAAGAGCATATCGCCCAGGGACACCTCATCCCTCGGCAACTGTCGCAACACGGCTTGGACAGCGAGGATCTAGAGCTTCTTGAGGGAACACTCGCCCGCCTCATCGATCACTACACACGGGAGGCCGGTGTTCGGCAGTTGGACAGAGAACTCGCCAGCTTATGCCGGGAAGCCGCCATCGCCCGAGTCAATGAAACGGGCCCCCTGCGGGTCGAGCCCGACCACCTGAATGATCTTCTGGGCCCGCGCAAATTCCACTCCGAACTCCCCGAACCCCATGCGCTTCCAGGCCTCGCCCTCGGACTTGCATGGACCCAGGTTGGCGGTGAGATCCTCCATGTGGAGGTGACGGATATGCCTGGCACTGGCAAGCTCAAGCTGACCGGTCGCCTTGGCGATGTCATGAAGGAAAGCGGCGAGGCTGCACTCAGCTACCTGCGGGCCAACGCGATCAAGCTGGGGCTCACTGAGGATGCCCAGGAGAACCTGCTGGAAAAACGAGACCTTCATATCCACTTTCCCGCAGGCGCAACGCCAAAGGATGGTCCTTCTGCAGGGGTTGCGATGTATTCAGCCATCCTCTCCCTCCTGCGGAGCACCCCCCTACCCGCTGATCTCGCCATGACCGGTGAGATCTCACTCCGAGGTCGAATCCTCCCGGTCGGCGGTATTCGGGAAAAAGTCCTCGCCGCCCATCGGGCCGGCATCCCTCGAGTCCTCCTGCCCCGGCGTAACGAAAAGGACCTCGTGGAGGTGCCCGAGGCGGTGCGCTCCCAGTTAACGATCCATCTGGTCGATGCTCTGGACGAGGTGACGGAACTCATCTTCGCCCAGGCCCAGCCCAATAGTCTCGACGGAGAAACCCGCTCCCAAAGCGACAGTTCCAAGCCATCGGAGCGCATCCGGACTTGAGGGCAGTCATCCAGAGAGTTCGACGGGCGCAGGTGTCTGTCGGCGGGGAAACGGTGGGACAAATCGACCAGGGCTTGCTCGCCCTCGTCTGCGCGATGGACAATGAAGAGCCCCAACTGGAGTGGTGGGCCAAGCGGCTGACTCATCTGCGCTGCTTCCCCGACGAGCAGGGCCGGATGCAGAATTCTCTCATCGATATCGATGGGGGCTTACTGCTCGTCTCCCAATTCACCCTCTCAGATGACGGGCGAAAAGGCCTCCGCCCAAGCTTCTCCCGGGCCAGTGACCCAGCGATCGCCGAGGCCCAACTCGAGGCCTTGGCGCAGCGCTGCCGGGGCTACCTTAGCCAGGTTGAAACAGGGGTCTTTGGGGCCGATATGCTCGTTGAGCTTAGCAATGATGGCCCCGTCACACTCATCCTCGACCACGCCTAGGTGTTTCACGTGAAACAACTCTCCTCACACGCAACCACGCCGAACTGTTTCACGTGAAACAGGACCTATCGTGAACAAGTTGGTGGTCGATTCTGTTCAGGGCGAAGTTCTTGAACCCCTCCGGCATCTTCTCTGGAAGTGGAATCAGGCCCACAACCTCTTCAGCCGTCGTCTCAAGCCAAACGACCTGGCTGAGCGACTCCTGGAGTGTCTCGCTTTCGCCCCCTTCCTTCCTCCTGGCTGTCGGGTGGCCGATCTCGGGAGTGGTGCAGGCCTCCCTGGTCTGCCGCTGGCCATGATTCGCCCCGATTTAGAACTCACGCTGGTGGAGCCGCGGGCCAAACGTTGCACGTGGCTGCGCTATGCAGCCCAACAACTGGATCTCCCTCTCACCGTCATCGAAGGCCGCTGGGACCCATCGTGGACGGACTTCGACCGAGTGATCAGCAGAGCGGTCTTCCCGCCCGCAGAGTTTCTTGAAGCTGTTGGCGCATTGGCTTCGGTCAGTGTCCAAATGACAGGACCTGATCCCGGCCATGTAGAAGACCGTCAGCGCTATGAAATATGGCTCGATGGCCAGTCGAAAGGCTCAATCCTTGCAGGGGTAAAGCTGGCTTCCATAGGAGTCTAAGCAATGGCGACCGTGATCGCAGTGGCAAACCAAAAGGGTGGCGTGGGCAAGACGACGACCGCCGTGAATCTCGCGGCGAGCTTGGCCGCAGCGGAACGGCGAGTTCTCCTGGTCGATTTCGACCCGCAAGGCAATGCAAGCAGCGCTTTCGGCGTCCATTGTCAACTGGGCGACGCTCAGATCTACCATGCGCTTGTTCAGGACTTGAGCCCCGAAGAGGTGGTACAGCGAACGATTCTTGAGCACTTGGACCTGATTCCCGCCGGTCAAGATCTCGTCGGCGCAGAGATGGAGTTGGTCTCCTTTCTCGGTCGAGAAAGGCAACTAAGCCGGGTTATTGACGCTTTGAGGGATCAATACGACGAGATTCTGATCGACTGTCCCCCGAGTCTTGGCCTCCTCACACTCAACGCGCTGGTTGCGGCGGACTCGATTCTGGTGCCGCTCCAAGCAGAGTTTTATGCGATGGAAGGCCTGAGTCACCTGCTCGAAACCGTCGATCGCGTACGCGCGTCGTATCACCCTGATCTCAAGCTCGAAGGCATCGTCATGACCCTCGTTGACGGTCGCACCAGACTTTCTGATCAGGTGATTAGAGAAATCCGAAACTACTTCTCAAATCTTGTTTATCGTACTGATATACCAAGAAACGTCCGCCTTGCAGAGGCCCCAAGCCATGGCAAGCCAGCGCTACTTTACGACATCACATGTCGTGGCGCTCAACGCTATCTTGATCTGGCCTCTGAATACCTTGAAAGGAATGCTCGTGAACAGCAACAGTCGCCTGGGCAAAGGCTTCAGCGCCCTGATGGACGAGAAGCGCCCGCAACGGTCTAGCGACCTTCAGGAACTGCCGCTTAGCGCCATCGATAGGGACCCACAACAGCCACGCCAGGTCTTTGACGATACGCTCCTCACGGAATTGGCCGCATCCATGGCATCCCATGGTCTCCTGGAGCCGATCGTCGTCTGTCCGACCGGCAGCGGCCGTTATCAAATCATCGCAGGAGAACGCCGGTTTCGTGCCGCTGGCAAGTTAGATTGGCAACGTATCCCAGCGGTGATTCGAGAAGCTCACGCCCAAACCAATACCATCCTGGCCCTCGTGGAGAATCTCCAACGCAGCGACCTTCACGTCCTCGAAGAAGCCGATGCCTACGCCCAACTGCAGCGGGATCATGGCTTCTCTCAGGGAGAGATCGCCCAGCATGTGGGCAAAAGCCGCTCATCGATCGCCAATGCGCTCCGCCTGTTGCGGCTCGGTGAGCCCAGCCGCTTAGCGCTCGCGTCGGGCCAAATTGATATGGGTCATGCGCGAGCACTCCTCGGCCTCCAAGAAGGCCAACAACAAGACGAATGCCTTCAGGCCTTGCTCGCCGGGAGCTGGTCCGTACGAAAGACAGAAAACGAGATTAGACAGCGCCTCGCCGTCGAAAATACCGACGAGGAGCCCCTGAAACAGCCCAGAAAGGGGGAGTTGGTATGCGACCCGGAGTTGGAACGTTATTTTGGCGTAGAAGTGATTCTCAAAGGCCGGCAGATTCGCCTGCAGGCGAAATCACCGGAGCAAGCGAAAACAGTCTTGAGCAAGATGAGTCAGTTGGTGAGCCTGGTGGAAGGAAACGAACAATGAACAAAGGAATGCATACCGTTCTCGGCCCAGAGGCCCGGTTTGAAGGAAGTCTCGATTTTGAAGGCGATGTTCGCATCGATGGATTTTTTCGCGGCGACATCGTCAGCCGAGATCGACTCATCGTTGGCGAAGGAGCCCGGATTGAGGGCACGATTCGGGTGGGAACCTTGATTCTCAACGGCGTCGTCGAAGGCGTCGTGATCGCGACGCAAGGAGCCGAACTCGAATCCCCCGGCCGACTTGTTGGGGAGCTTCACACGCCATCGCTGCAAGTGGCTCGTGGTGTCGTGTTAGACGGCACGGTTCACATGATGAACGAAGGTGTCGAACTCGCAGTGGTCCCCGAAGACCCGATGGAAGCCCAAAGCCCCCTCATTAGCGGTTGAGCAAGTTTTCAATCGCAGCCTGAAAATGGCTCAGGTTCACCAGAAGGACTCGCTCTTCTCGAACGAGCACCTTGCCTGGCTGTCCCGGTACTGGGTCGAGAAAGCGCCGCTCGGTCCAGCGAACCTCCTCCTGGGGTTCGGTGCCCCTAGGACCAAATCTCAAAGCGAGCGCGGCCGCGAGGTGAACCTCCTCCTCGGGCACGGTTTCTCCTTTACCCCGACGCAGCAAAACATGAGGACCTGGCCCATTTCGGCGATGAAACCAAAGGTCACGCCCCCGGCCGAGACCAAAGGTCACGCGGTGATTTGAACTGGCGTCCTTACCCACAAACACGTCACGCCCCGACGGGAGACAATAGCGCCGAACGCCCTTCTCTGCTCTTCCCCTTGCCGGCCCAGCGGCGGGTTGCACCGTTCTTCGTGGCGGCTCTTCACCTTCGATCGCTACCCATCGAGCTTGCAAATGCTCGAGGCGGTCAGCACGGCCTTTTTGACGCCGCTCTTCACGGCGGGCCTCTTTATAAAATCGATCCACCCGGTCCTGCAGGCTCTCTCCCCGGCGCCGATCGATTCGGTCCGCTGGCGCTTCCCCGTCGAAGGAAGGCAGCAAAAAGACCTCGGTCTCCTGGGTCACTTGGTGCCGGAGGGAGGAAAGCCGCTGACCAAAGGCTCGTAGGCCTTCCGGGTCTCCCGGATCGGCCCGCCTTAGCTCATCCATCTGCTTGCTGATCCGCCCCTGTTCCCGCGCTCGCCAAGAATCCACTTGCTCTTGTCGCCGTTTCGCTAAAAATTCCTCGGTGGGATAGGGGGTCTCCAAAGGCAGGCTGCTTTGCCAATCCCCCCCCAGAATCGAATGATCTTGCAGGCGAAGACCAGCCTGCCTCCGTCGCCAATTCAAAGCGAGCACCTGGCCCTCTTCCAAGGCCAACTCCCAAAGACCAGGGGCCTGTCGCAGGCCAATGATGGTTTTGCCGACCAAACGATGCCGCCAAGGCCCCTGGCTTCCATGGGGTTGAGATCCTTTAAAGGGCCCATCGGTCAGCAGGTACACCCCTGCCATCGGCTTTGCCATCAAGAGTAAGACATGAACGTGCGTTCGCCTCGAGCCCAGTTGAAGATGCAATGCATCGTCTTGAGGCCGGCGTAGCCCTTGGATTCGAAGGGGAAGTAAAAGGCTCAAGGAGACCGACGACGCAATTGGGCTGCAAATCGAAAACCAATGAATTGGGTCTGACTTTCGAGATCTCGCCGGTAAGCCAAACCAAGCCATCCTCCCTTTTCAAGATAGTCGATTGCAAAGGCGTAGGACCGGGGACTGCGCGCGGCATCAAGACGACCCCCGAGTTCTAAGCGCATCCGCTGTCTTTCGAGGAGAATTCCCAGGCGTGAAGAGAGGTCATTTTGGAGATCAAGGCTCGCCCTGAAACCGCCCTGGCGCCCTCGGTACAAGCCAGAAAAGGTCCAGGGCGTGGCCAATTCCTCCACTGAAAAGTCGTAATGAACACCAAAGATCATGGGCCCCTGAACGAGGGCTACGCCGGTTCGTGCAGAAAGGTGGCTCCAATCCTCGTTGGGTTTTACCACAGCGAGACCGGCGGCCAGTTGGGGGCTCAACAAGAGCCCTAAGCCTGTCTCCCCAATCAGGCTGCCGTCGGGCTGGGAGACGAGTAAACCCAGACTTCCAGCCACGGGCCCCGAGACAGCGTCCACTGCCCCAAGGCCCAAGGTGTAATCGCCCTTGTCGAGTTGGCGAAAAGCCCCGCCCATATAGAGATAGCTTCGACCCAAGGACAGGGCTGCAGGGTTTTGCCCTGGCCCCCATCGGTCCGAGTCGAGAGCCATTCCTCCATCGAGGCCCAACGTGGAAGGCGTTGCCGCCAGCAGAAGAAGAACATAGACAGGCATCAGAAACTCGCTTTCGGTCCCAGCGCTTTACTTGCAAAGTCCATTCCGCTGAGCATGAGGAAATATGAAACGATGAGCTCGATTCGCAGTGTGATCATTCCGGCTGCAGGGTGGGGGACTCGACTGCTTCCGGCCAGCCAGTCCGTCCCTAAAGAACTGCTACCCATCTACGACCGGCCGGCCATTGAGTGGGTTGTCGAGGAAGCCCTCGCTTCGGGTATTGAGCGGGTCATCTTTATCAGCGCCCGGGGTAAAAGTAGCATTCTCGATCACTTCGATCGTCACCCCCTCCTAGAGTCTATCCTTCAGCGCAGTGGCCATGAAGCCTGGGCCCAACGTATTGCCGATCGCAATCGAAGTGCTGATTTCATCGAGATTCGCCAAGGTGAAGCCCTCGGACTCGGTCATGCCGTGCTCTGCGGTGAGCCCTGTATCCAAGAAGAATACTTCGCCGTCATGCTTCCCGATGATCTCTATCTCGGCGAGCCACCGGCCCTCGGCGAGTTGATCGCGCTCCATGAAGAGAAGGGTGGCTGTGTCCTTGGCTTACATACGGTCGAACGGCAGCAGAGCCGGCAATATGGCATGGTCGCCGGCGAGCAAATCAGTGCGCACCAGTGGCGACTCGAGGACATGGTTGAAAAGCCACAGCCCGAAGAGAGCCCCAGTTGCCAGGCGATTACCGGACGCTACCTGGTTCATCGCTCACTCTTCGATATTCTAAGGAGCCAGAATCGGGGAGCTCTCGGTGAGATTCAACTGACAGATGGCCTGCGTCGCTTGGCCCAGGAAGGCCTCTTTCACGGCCTCGTCCCGAGGGCAGCTCGCTTTGATTCAGGCTCTGCCTTAGGGCTCTTGATCGCAAGCCTTGCTCAGGGCCTAAAAAGTAAGGATGCTGCCGCACTACGGCATGCGATTGAAGAGTTGACTTCGTCCTGATGACTACGCTGATCTTCACCCTCATTCTCGGCTTTTTCCCGGAGCCTGCGACCTATCTCACCGGTCGTCTAGAGATTCTAAAAAGTCACAATCAGAACCCCAAAGCCATTCACCTTGCATCCCATTCGACCACACAACGAATCGATATTTCGAGCCCGGGAGTCCTCGGCGCTTGGCTGGGATTGCTGGTTCATGGGCGTTCTACCCCCCGGATCGCCGAGGCCTGTGGCGTGGATCTCACGGGAACCGTCAAGCCCCGCCTTGTCGATGGCAAGGTCCTCTTGGACTTGGGAGTGAGTGGCTGGGTCATCGATCAAGACACCGGCCTACCCGTGGAGCTCACCTGCAAGGGAGAGCGCCTCAGGCTCACCGATTATGGCCAGGGAGATTTGCCCCTTCTATTCCCCGAACGGGTGCATCTTGAGACCCCAAAAGAACAGCGACAATATCGGGTCGTGAAAATCGAGTTCTGATGGCCTCAGCGTGGGCACGAGTGGCCGTCGCTCGCCCCGTCGGGCGCCTCCTCAGCTACCAGTGCACAGAGGATTTACAGCCGGGACAACGGGTACTCGTCCCCCTCGGAAACAGTCGCTGTACAGGGCTTGTACTTGAATGTGGAACGACGGGTCATGAAGGCGAACTCCGCCCGATCGAAGCCCATCTCGACGCCGGGCCCATCTTCGATGCCGCCCTGTGCCAAACCCTCGCCTTCGCCTGCCAATGGTACCGTTGTGATCCGGGCCAATTGGTTCGAGCTGCCCTGCCTGCAGGCTTAGGCATCAGCGCGATAAAAAGCCTCATTCGACTGCCAGAAAAATCCTGGCCTACAAGTCCGGCCTTGGAAGCCTATGAGCGCCTCTTCGATGGTCACCGAGCCGTCGCCGCTCGAGACTTCGAAAAAGGAACCCTCCAGGCACTGCTCGCCAGTGGTGCGGTCAGTTGCGACACCCGTGTGACCCAACCAGCCCCCGAGCCGACGATCGAGTTGATTCGAGCGAAACGAGATCCTGAGTCTCTGCCCAAACGCAATCGTAGTCAGCGTCAACTCCTCGAGCATCTCATTCGAGTTGGAGACTGGGTGCCGACCCAACAACTGAGGGCCTTTAAGGGGCTCCGTCGCCTCATCAAGCTTCTTGAGGCTTCGGACTTCATTGAACGTATGCATCAGAGTTTGTCACCGGCGCCGACTGATGCAGACACAGTCCCTAAGCCAACGGCGGAACAAGAAGCCGTGCTGAAGGCCGTCGACCTTGATGGGGGCTTCGCCCAGCACCTCCTTTACGGTGTGACGGGTTCCGGCAAAACAGAGGTCTATCTGCAGTTGATCCAAAAAGTATTGGATCGGGGTAAGAGCGCCCTTGTTTTGGTGCCAGAAATCGCCCTGACCCCCCAAATGGTCTCCCGGTTTTCCGCTCGCTTTGGCCCCCAAGTGGCTGTCTTTCACTCGGGCTTGAAAGACAGTGAACGTCGAAGCTCATGGTACCGGAGCCTGCGGGGAGAAAGCCGGATTGCCATCGGGGCTCGCTCAGCGGTCTTTGCCCCTTGTCACCAATTGGGTCTGATCATTGTCGATGAAGAGCACGACAGCAGTTACAAGCAAGGGGAGAACCCCCGTTATCATGGCCGGGACCTCGCCATCGTCCGGGCTAAAAATACGGGCTGTCCGATCGTCCTTGGATCAGCAACTCCGAGCCTCGAAACTTGGCATCGTGCCCACGAACAACGGCAGAGCAGTCACCTCCATCACCTTCGACAAAGAGCGACCGGGGCAACGCTTCCGGTCATCGACTTGGTCAAACTCAAAGAAATTCCCTTTAAGGATCGGCTACCGATCTCTCCACCACTGCAGCAGGCCATCGAGCGAACCCTCGCCCGCAAAGAGCAGGCGATTCTGCTGCTCAATCGCCGGGGCTGGGCCCCGCTCTTGACCTGTCTCGACTGTGGTGTGGAAAGCCAGTGCCCCCATTGCTCGGTGGCCCTCGTCAGCCACCGCCCACGCCGTCTTGTCTGTCATTACTGCGGCTATGAACAAGCTCCACCCACGACCTGTCATGAATGCCAATCCAGCAACCTCGGTGAGTTGGGACAAGGAACCCAACAACTTGAGAACAGTCTCCGTGAGCGATTTCCCCAGGCCCGAGTGGGGCGTCTTGATAGCGATGTAGGGCAGCGAAGAGGTGCGATGCAAAGCCTCCTCGAGCGTTTTGCTGCCGGCGAACTAGATCTTGTTGTCGGCACCCAGATGCTCGCAAAGGGGCATGACCTTCCCAGCGTTACTCTGGTCGGCGTCATCCTCGCCGATCGGGGCCTGCAACTTCCCGACCCCCGAGGCGGTGAGCGGGCCTTTCAGCTCCTCACCCAAGTGGCGGGACGGGCCGGTCGAGCCGGTAAGCCAGGCAGAGTGCTCTTTCAGTGCTTTGATAGTGAGCATCCCGTGATTCAGGCGGCCTGTGACCATGACGGTGATGGCTTTCTACAATGGGAGCTAGAGCGACGCCGGGCCATGGGTTTGCCACCCTTTACCCGAGCTGCACTCATACGATGTAGCCATCAAAATAAGCGAGAAGCAGCAGCGGAAGCAATGCGTCTGAGCCGAATTCCCAGCCCGGGCTGTCACGTTTTAGGTCCGGCACCGAGTGTGATTGAGCGACTGAGGGAACGCTGGCGATTTCAGTTCCTCATTACCGCAGAACGGGCCCAGGACTTGCAATCTCATCTCAGTCGCTTGGAAGCACAACTCCAGCCTCAGCGCAGCGGCGTTCGAGTCGCCATTGACGTGGATCCAAGCGAGTTGATGTAGGGAGTCTTTCAGGTGGCCGAAAAGATCTGGATCATCGATCCCGACGATCGAAGTGGTTCTGCTTTAGAGGCGCTGCTTACGGAAGTGAGCTTGGAGGCTTCCCATCGATCGGAACTGACTGGGCCGGCCCCTGATCTCCTTGTCCTCGCAGGCAGTTTCGATGACGACACCCTGGCAGCTAAAATACAGCAACTTCGCGGTCTCGCCCTGGGTGATGTGGCCGCCGTGGTCATTCTGGGAGGCTCGGGCGATGCGGGTCATGCCTTAGCTCTTGGCGCCGATCTCTTCATCGCCGCACCGACAAACTTAGAGCGCTTTCTCCAAGCGATCGAACCCTTTGTTCATATCCCAATCCCCGTCGACGCCGCCGAACGGCGGGTTTTTGAAAGTCGCGCCACGACCCCGGACGCCACCGAGGCTGAGCGTCAAGACGAGGGGGAGGCTTCACCAGAAACTCCTGCTGCTCCCGAGCCACACACTCTTGACCAAGCAGACGATCCTCCCCAACAAAGTCGCGAAGTGAGCGTTGATCCGACTCAGAGTATCGCTCCACCCCCGATCGGCGATGAAGGAGACCTCTCGTCAGGCATGCTGCAGTTGATTGCGGAGACTCATGACCCCCACGCCGTGGACGTTGAAAGCCCCCCCTCTGAACCAGAGATCGAAGCAGGGCCAGAGCCAGCACCAGAGCCGGAGCTAGTGCCGGAGCCAGAGCCGGAGCTAGTGCCGGAGCCAGAGTTGGAGCTAGTGCCGGAGCCAGAGCCGGAGCTAGTGCCGGAGCCAGAGCCGGAGCTAGTGCCGGAGCCAGAGCCGGAGCT
>PBND01000056.1 GCA_002722845.1 Myxococcales bacterium
ACCTCATTGCCGTCATCGCAATCATCCATCGGCCCGAGGGCGCCATCGCCACAACGTGCGGTCGTACAGACACTTAAACACTGGTCGGTGTCGACGTCGTTACCATCGTCACATTCCTCGTAATCCTCTGCGCCGACTTCGAGATCCTCACGCCGGACACCATCACCACAGACAGCGGCAAGACAGTTGTTCCGGCAGGCATCGACCTCCGAATCATTCGCGTCGTCGCAATTCTCGAAGCCAACTTCCCCTGCGGCCAAGTCATCCCGAGTGATCCCATCGCCACAACGGGCTTCGATACAACTGTTGCGACACGCGTCGGTATCGACCTGATTGCCATCATCGCAAGCTTCGTAACCCACCTGCCAGTCTTCAAGTCCCTCGCGAATCACCCCATCACCACAGACGGCCACCGTGCAGTTGTTCAGGCAGGCATCACCATCTGCATTATTGCCGTCATCACAGGCCTCATAACCAGGCTGCCCCTCGGCGAGGTCTGTACGCCGAATGCCGTCGCCGCAGGCGCCAGCAGTACAGTCATTAAGACAGGCGTCGGTATTCGACTGGTTACCGTCGTCACAGCTCTCTGCGCCGGCTTCGCCCTCGGCGAGATCATTACGAACGACGCCATCGCCACAGCGGGCCGTCGCACTGCAATCGGCCAGACAGGCGTCTGTATTGATCACGTTGCCGTCGTCGCAGGTTTCCCCGTCTTGAAGGATGCCATCACCACAGGCGGGGAGATTGCAGAGGTTACTGCAATCGTCGTCATTGACCTCATTGCCATCGTCACAGGCTTCGATCCCGATGCGAACGATGTTGTCACCACACCGGGCCGTTGCACAGCCATTGGTGCACGCGTCGCCATCAACGGCGTTCGCGTCGTCACAGGACTCGTAGCCAGCCTCGCCCTCTGCGATGTCTGTCCGCACCACTCCGTCACCACAGCGGGCGTCCTGACAATTGTTCCGGCAGGCGTCGAGATCCTCTTGATTCCCGTCATCGCAGGCCTCGCCATCCTGCAAAATCTGATCGCCACATTCCGCGTTGTTGCACAGGTTGGAACAGTCGTCGTCGTTGACCCGGTTCCCGTCGTCGCACTCTTCAACGCCCGCGTGGGTGATACCGTCACCGCAGCGGGCGGTAGCACATGCGTTCGTACACAGATCCTGATCGATACCGTTACCGTCATCACAGGCTTCAAAGCCCTCTTCCGCCGGAAGCAAGTCGGTCCGAATGAAACCATCGCCACAACTCGCCACCGCGCATGCGTTGGTACAGGCGTCATCGTTGGCCTGATTCCCATCGTCGCAGGCCTCACCCTGCTGCAACATCCCATCACCGCAACTGGCAGAAACGCATTCGTTGCTACAGGCGTCGTCATCCACGTTGTTACCGTCGTCACAGCCTTCACCGGGGCCCTGATGACCGTCACCACAACTCGCCGCCTGGCAGTCATTCAGGCAGGAATCCGTGTTGGAGTCGTTGCCGTCATCACAGGCTTCGTAGCCAAGCTGCCCAGGCTCCCGATCGCTGCGTCGAACCCCATCACCACAGACCGCCACCACGCAGGTGGCTCGACAAGCGTCTGTATCCACTTGGTTGCCATCGTCACAGACCTCGTCGGCCTGAACGACACCGTCACCACAAACAGGCAAGGTACAGTCGTTGCCGCAAGCATCCACATCCACTTCGTTGCCGTCATCACACTCCTCGGCCGCTTCGTAGTGATGCCCATCGCCACAGGTCGCCGGTGAGCAGTCATTCAGGCAGCCATCAACCTGAACGATGTTGCCATCGTCACAGGCCTCGTAGCCATCCTCCCCCTCGGCGATGTCCTGCCGATGGTAGCCGTCACCGCAGCTTGCATCCTGGCACTCGTTTGTGCAGGCATCCAGGCTGTCTCGATTGCCATCGTCACAGGCTTCCTCGGCCTGAACGACGCCATCGCCACAGCGAGGCTCCGTACACGCATTCGTGCAGCCATCGGTATCGACCTCGTTGCCGTCGTCACATTCTTCGACGCCATTCCATAGGATCCCATCACCGCAGACGGCATTGTGACAGTTGCTGGTGCAGGCGTCACCGTTGTTGCCATTACCATCATCGCACTCTTCGTAGGCGAGGTGGTTCGGGTTCTGTAGATCGCTGCGACGAACCCCATCACCACAGGTCGCGTCCGCACAGTTGTTGAGGCAGGCATCGTCGTCGAGTTGATTGCCATCATCGCAATCTTCCATCCCTTGGACTTCGCCATCACCGCAGCGGGTCGGTGTACAATCGTTGCTGCAGTCGTCCTCGTTGACCTCGTTGCCATCGTCACAGCCCTCACCGGGCCCAACGACGCCGTCACCACATCTGGCGTTCTCACAGGTCACACGACAGGCATCCGTATCGATCTGATTGCCGTCATCACATTCCTCGTAGAACTCATCCTCTGGCTCGAGATCGTTCCGCAGCACGCCATCGCCGCAGCCAGCCGTCTCACAGTCGTTACGGCAGGCGTCCGTGTCGACCTCATTACCATCGTCGCAGTTCTCCGTGATGGCGACGATGCCGTCGCCACAACGCCGGTCCGTACAGGTATTTGTGCAGGCATCAGTGTTGATCACATTGCCGTCGTCACACTCCTCGAAGCCAGCTTCACCTTCCTCCAAGCCCAATCGAGTAAATCCGTCGCCGCACTCCGCGGACCGACAGGTGTTGAGACAGGCGTCACTGTTGGACAGATTCCCGTCATCACAGTCCTCTTCGCCATCACGAAGGAAGCCATCACCGCAGATCGCCAACTGGCAATTATTGAGACAACCATCGTTCTGGGAGTCATTCGCATCATCGCAGGCTTCGTGCCCTTCGGCGCCCTCGATAATGTCTCGGCGGTTGTGACCATCGCCGCAGGAAGCAGCGACGCAGTTGTTCAAACAGGCATCTTCTTGACCTTCGTTACCATCGTCACAGGCCTCGTAGCCCTCATCACCCTCGTTCTTGTCCTCGCGCACGACGCCATCACCGCAGCGGGCCAGTAAGCAGGTATTGCGACATCCATCCACGTCCACCGCGTTGGCGTCATCGCAGTTCTCGTAACCATCATCATCCGGCAGTCGGTCCGTACGGGTAATTCCGTCGCCACAGCGGGCCGCAACACATCCAGCCGTGCAGGCATCGTCCTCGGCCTGGTTGCCATCGTCACAGGCCTCGTAGCCCACTTCCCCAACCTCGAGATCGGTCCGGAGGATGCCATCACCGCAGGCCGCGGCGAAACAGATATTGCGACAGGCGTCATCGTTGATGTTGTTACCGTCATCGCAGTTCTCGAAGCCCTCTTCGCCCTGGGCGAGATCACTGCGCGTGATGCCGTCACCACAGCGGGCGGCAAAGCAACTGTTGGTGCACGCATCCGTGTCCACCTCATTGCCGTCGTCACAGTCCTCACCGTCATCGATGTTGCCATCGCCGCACATCTCACTGTCACAGAGTGCTGAGCAACCATCACCGTCCACATTGTTACCGTCGTCGCATTCTTCTCGGTTCAGCCCGTCGACCCGAGCGATGCCATCACCACAGCTCGCTTCGTCGCAGTTGTTGCGACATGCGTCATTGTCGGCCCGGTTGCCGTCATCACATTCCTCGTAGTCCTGATGACCCTCTTCGAGATCATCTCGAACGATCTCATCGCCGCAGACAGCATTGGCACATTGATTCGTACAACTGTCGGTCGAGCTGGCATTACCATCATCGCAGGCTTCACCGGGCCCAACCACACCGTCACCACAGCGGGCCACCGCACAGTTGTTACGACAGGCATCGGTATCGACCTGATTCCCGTCGTCACAGCCCTCATAGCCCTCCTCGCCCATGGCGATATCTGTGCGGGCGACACCATCACCACACCGGGCCACCGCACAGTTGTTGAGGCAGGCATTACGCTCCTCTTCATCACCATCGTCGCAGGCCTCGCCATTGGAAACCAAGCCATCGCCACAGCGAGCGCTCAGGCAATCGTTACGACAGGGATCTAGGTTGTCCTCGTTGCCGTCATCACATTCCTCATAGTTGACATGGCCTGGATCGAGATCCGTCCGTCGCAGCCCATCGCCACACGCGGCCAAGTCACAGGTATTGAGACAGGCATCCGTGTCGACCACGTTGCCATCATCACATTCCTCGTGCCCGTTCTGTCCCGCAGGGACATCGGTCCGGTGCACACCGTCGCCGCAGCGAGCCACCTGACAGGAGTTCGTGCACGCATCACGATCCTCGTTGTTTCCGTCGTCGCAGATTTCACCGGGATCGATAACGCCGTTGCCGCAGGCTTCGAGTCGGCAAGCGCCGGAGCAGCCGTCACCGGACTGATTGTTGCCATCATCACACTCTTCTCGGCCGCCCCCGACCGTCCGGAGCACGCCGTCGCCGCAGCGGTTCGTCCTGCAGTCGTTTTTACAGAAGTCATTGTCGGCCAGGTTGCCGTCATCACACTGCTCAAAGCCCTCTTCGCCAAAGGCTCGGTCCCGACGCTGAATACCATCACCACAGACGGCCACGGTACAGTTGTTGGTGCAGATATCATCATTGCGATTGTCACCGTCGTCGCAGGCTTCAAAGCCGATCTGGCCTTCTGCCACGTCATCCCGCAAGATACCGTCCCCGCAGGCGGCCGCGCGACAGCTATTGCGGCATGCGTCCGTATCGACTTCGTTGCCGTCGTCGCAGCCCTCGAAGCCTTCCTGACCCGCTTCGCGGTTGGTCCGGTGAATCCCGTCACCACAAACAGCCTCAATGCACTCGGAAGTACAGGAGTCCTCATCCGCTAGATTACCGTCATCACAGGCCTCTTCGCCCTCGCGCAGATGCCCGTCGCCACAGGCAGCGGTGTCACAGCTGGTCAGGCAGGCATCGTTCTGGCTCTCGTTGCCATCATCGCATTGCTCATAACCAGGCTCGTCGGCCCGGCGGTCGGCCCGGCGGAATCCATCGCCACAGACCGCTTCGACACAGGCGATACAGCCGTCATCATTGTTCTCATTGCCATCGTCACAGGCCTCATAGCCCTCCTGACCGGGCTGGCGATCCGTCCGGCGGATGCCATCGCCGCAGGCCGCATGCTGACAGGAGTTCGTGCAGAGATCGCCATCGACATCGTTCTCATCGTCGCATTCTTCGCCTTCATCGACGATGCCATCGCCACAGCTCTCCGAGCGACAGTTGGATGAGCAGCCGTCACCACCCCGGCGATTGCCATCATCGCATTCTTCCCGGTTCTCACCGATGACTCGAACGATACCATCGCCACACGTGGCCCAACTGCAGTCGTTACGGCATTCGTCGTTCTCGGCTTCGTTGCCGTCATCGCAGTCTTCGCCCGGTCCAACGATCCGGTCACCGCACACACCCGCGCTGCAATCGTTGCGACAGGCATCCGCTTCGTTTTGGTTCCCATCGTCACAGGCTTCAAAGCCGCCCTCACCGATCTCTAAATCACCCCGGACGACGCCATCACCACAGCGAGCGAGTTCGCAGATATTGAGACAACCATCCTCGTTGACTTCGTTGCCGTCGTCGCAATCCTCATCGGGCGCCACGATGCCATCGCCACAAATCGCTGGCGTGCAATCGTTACGGCAGCCGTCGTCATCCACCTGGTTGCCATCGTCACAGGCTTCGTAACCGGCCTCGCCTTCGTCTAGGTCGGCCCGCACCACGGCATCACCGCAGACACCGCGGATGCAGGTGTTGCGGCAGGCATCCGTGTCATCCTGGTTGCCGTCGTCGCATTCTTCGCCCCGGTTGACGACGGTATCGCCACAACGAGGGGCTAGGCAGTTACGAGGGCAGTCATCGTCGTCGGCTTCGTTGCCGTCGTCACAGGCCTCATAGCCCTCAAGGCCGGCCCGGATATCGACACGGCGAATCCCGTCACCACAGAAGGCCACCTGGCATTGCTGACAGGCATCCTCGAGGATCTGGTTGCCATCATCACATTCCTCACCATGGTCGATGCGATTGTTGCCACAGATCTCCGCAAGGCAACCGGGCGTACAACCATCGCCAACCTCCTCGTTGGCATCGTCACACTCTTCCTCGATCCACTGGCCTTGTCCCGGTCCGGCATCGGCTTCTCCGCCCACATCAACTGGGCCGGCATCGCCCTGACCTTCTGCGGGCAGGAAGTAACGAGACTGCCGCATGCCGTCACCACAGGTGGCCTGGACACAGGTGTTAGAGCAACCATCGTCGTTGATCTCGTTGCCATCATCGCAGCCCTCTTCACCACGGCGCCGAAAGCCGTCACCGCAGCGGGCCGGGACACAAGTGTTCAGGCAATCGTCGGTGTTGTCTTCATTGCCGTCGTCACAGACTTCCGCGCCCTGCACCTCACCGTCACCGCAGGTATTCGGGCGACAATTATCGCATTCATCGTCAGCGATATCGTTGCCATCATCGCAGGACTCACCCGGTCCAACGAAGCCGTCACCGCAGCGAGAATCTCGGCAGCCCTCGACACAACTGTCGTCGTTATCGTCGTTACCGTCATCGCATTCTTCGTAATCGTCGTCGCCCTCGTCCAGGCCGGCCCGGACAAATCCATCACCACAACTGGGCACGAGGCAGGAACTTAGGCATTCGTCCGTCTCATCATCGTTGCCATCATCGCATTGCTCGCCGGCCTGCACTTCCCCATCACCACAACTCGTCGGACGACAGTTCTCGCAACTCCCGGGGGCAGCAAGGTCATCACAGGCTTCCCGCCCGGCCCAGACGTAACCATCACCACAGGCGGCCGACACACAACCGGTCACACATTCGTCGGTGTCATCTTGATTCCCGTCATCGCAGACCTCATAGCCTTCTTCATCTGGCTGCAGGTCCACCCGCAGAATGCCATCGCCGCATTCGGCCGAACGGCAGGTGTTCGAACAGGCGTCGTTATCCACCTCATTGGTGTCATCGCAGGTCTCATTGTTGCTGGGTTGGATGTGACCATCACCGCATTCGGGCAAAACGCAGTCATTGCAGAAGTCGGTGGGATCATCGTTACCGTCGTCGCAGGGCTCAGCTTCTGCGCGAAAGCCATCACCACAGGAGGCGGCGAGACAGGTGTTTAGACAATCATCAATGTTGCTGATGTTGGCATCATCACATTCCTCGTAGCCTTCCTCCTCCGGGCCCAAATCAGTTCGGGTCACGCCGTCGCCGCAACTTGCCTCGCTCCGGCAATCGGCCCGACAGGCATCGTCGTCGTCCTCGTTGCCGTCATCGCAAACCTCGCCGGCGGCCAGATCCAAGATGCCGTCACCACAGCGAATTGCCGTACAGTCGTTGCGACAAGCATCGTCCTCTTGGAGGTTGCCGTCGTCGCACTCTTCGCCCTCGTCGGGCATTTGGTTGCCGCAGGTGGTCGACAAGCAGCGCCGAGTATCCGGATCACAAACCCGTAGGCCCGAGAAATCCGTCCCAAGTCGCTCAGGCGTGCAATCGAGTGGCGACGCACAGGGTGGATCACCCGGCGTAAATTCCTTCAAACACCCCGCCGTGGTGAGCAGGAAAAGAAGGGGCCAGATTCGGCGACAAGCATCCATCCTTGGTGCAGAGCCTCTCATGCAAGACGACAGCGTAGCTGAATATGCAGCACTATCCATGCCAAACTGTCAGGAACATCTACACCCCTTTTCGTGATTTTTGCCAATCCATGTTGCTATCCCCACCCTATCTCGCTCTTTGCGTCCCTCATTTGACCAAAATTAGGCAGGCCGCTCGGACAAACGTGACCGGGCATGCAGCAAAAAATGCCTAACACTTGCTCAGGAATGCCCCACCCACACCTGTGATGGAGGCCTGTGATTGTCGGACAATTGACGCGAGGCCTAGGCCCACGATGGCCTAGCCGCCTTTCGAGACCTAGACTGAATCGCCTGACTGGGCCTCGATCCGCTGCTGTTGCCGCTTGTTGATCTGCTCCATGCTGTCCCGAGGAATCGCGGCGATGAGCCGCTCGGTATAAGCTTGTTGCGGGTCCTTATAGATCGACTCGCTGGGACCATACTCGACGAACTCACCTTCGTTCATCACGGCCATCATATCGCTCATGAACTTCACCACGCTCAGGTCGTGACTGATGAAGATATAGGTGAGGCCCATTTCGGCCTGGAGGCTCTTCAGCAGGTTCAACACCTGGGCTTGAACGGACACGTCGAGGGCCGAGACCGATTCATCGCAAATGATGAGGTCGGGCTTAAGCGATAACGAGCGTGCAATACAGATCCGCTGGCGCTGACCACCGGAGAACTCATGGGGGTAGCGGTTCAGATACTGGCGCCCTGGAAGGCCTACCTTGGCCAGCAAATCCAAGACCATCTCACGACGTTCTTCGTAGCTCGAGCCAATGCCGTGCACTTCCATGGGCTCCATGATCGTGGTCTCGATGGTTTTGCGCGGATTCAAGGAACCATAGGGATCCTGAAAGATGATCTGAAAGCGCTTGCGGAAGGATCTGAGTTCGGACTGAGGCATCTCAGTGATGTCCACTCCGTCGAAAATGACCCGCCCAGCGGTGGGATTGATGAGTCGCATCACGGCCCGCCCCGTGGTGGTCTTGCCGCAACCGGACTCACCGACAAAGCCGAGGGTCTGGCCCCGGTACACATCGAAACTGACACCATCGACGGCCTTCACATGGTCGACCGTTTTGCCGAAGAAGCCCTTCTTGATGGGAAAGTGGACCTTTAGGTCGCGCACCTGAAGCAGTGGTTGCTCATCGTCACCGGCAAAGGTGGTGTCGCCAGCATAATCGCCGGCATCGGCCGAGTATCCCAACTCGCCCAGCCGGGCCAATGGGTAGAGGAAGCGCCCTCGACCATCCTTTTCCATGGCATCAAGCCAACCGGGATCGAGTTCCTTCTCTTCGATGGTGTACTCGCCGCTCTCGTCGTAAACCGTGTCCATGTAATCGGGGACAGTCGGGAGTTTACGGAGTTTCGAATCCAACTTGGGACGGCAGGCCAGCAAGCCCTTCGTGTAAGGATGCTGGGGATTCTCGTAGATGCTTTTCACATCACCGTATTCCACCAACTTACCCCGATACATCACCGCCACGTCATCGGCGATTTCGGCGATCACGCCGAGATCGTGTGTAATGAAGATCATCCCCATCCCCCGGGTATCCCGCAGGGATCGCAGCAGATCGAGGATCTGCGCTTGAATGGTGACATCCAAGGCGGTGGTGGGCTCATCGGCGATCAGAATCTTGGGGTTGCACGAGAGGGCCATGGCAATCATGACCCGCTGTTTTTGCCCGCCAGACATCTCGTGGGGGTACATGTGAATCCGCTCTGCTGGATCCGGAATCCCCACCTCGGTGAAAAGTTCGATCGTCTTCGCTTTCGCCTCGTCGTAGCTCACCTGCTGGTGCAACATGATCGCCTCGATGACCTGGTCGCCGGTGGTGTAGACCGGATTCAGCGACGTCATCGGCTCCTGGAAGATCATGGAGATATCGGCGCCACGAATAGAGCGAATCTTGTCGTCGCTCACATCGAGGAGGTTTTCCCCTTCGAAGTAGATCTTAGAACCTTCCTCCATGCGGGCCGTTTGCAGCGGCAGCAGGCGCATCACCGAAAGGCTGGTCACCGATTTTCCGCTGCCCGATTCGCCCACGATACCGAGGGTTTGGCCGGCTTTCACTTCCACATTGAGGCCATCGACAGCTTTGACCACCCCGATGTCGGTGTGAAACCAAGTACGAAGATTTTCGATTTTCAGGAGCGTTTCACTCATGGTCTTCTCCTTACTTTCTCATCTTCGGATCAAGGGCGTCTCGTAGCCCTTCGCCGATCAGATTAAGCAGCGTCACCGTGATGAAGATGGCAATTCCCGGAATCAGGATGAGATACCATTCACCGGTCTTGTAGCCGGCGCTCAGTGTCTGCCCCCATGAGGGCACACTGATATCGCCGAGCCCGAGAAAGGAAAGGCTACTCTCGAGCAGAATGGCTGCAGCCACACCGAAGGTCGCCGCCACCAAGACCGGTCCCAGCGCATTGGGCAGAATGTGCTGAAAGATGATGCGGCGATTGCTGTAGCCAAGAGCGATGGCGCTGGTGACGAAGTCGAGGTTCCGCAAGCGGTAAAACTCACCGCGAACCAGCCGCGCGACCCCCGTCCATCGAAACAAACCAATCACCACCATAATGTGGAAAATTGAGGGTTTCTCGATAAACGAGATCATGACCAGCAGCACGATCAGCGTGGGGACCGACATGAAGATCTCAATCACCCGCTGAATCAGCATATCAACTCGGCCTCGGAAGAAGCCGGCGAAGGCCCCCAGGAAGATACCGATGGTCACGTAGATCCCGACGGCGATCACCCCGACAGAGAGGGAGATCCGGGTACCAAAAAGGATGCGTACGGCGACATCCCGCCCTTTTCGGTCCGTCCCCATGATATGCTTGGCATTCGGTTGCTGTAGTTTCTCCTCCAGGCTCTGCTTCGAATAGTTGTAGGCGATGGGCGGGAAGATGGCGCTCACCGCCTTGCCCGCCGCCTTGGCCTCTTCGTAGGTCTCAAAGTTGTGGCGATTGACCTGCCCCGACTGGGTCAAAATGACCCCAAGGAAGACCACCAAGAAGCCAATGATCATCACAAAACTGAACTTACGAATTTTCTGTCGGCGCAGCCTCTTTTCCATTCCAGACTTCTGGGCCGCCCGCAGCATCAACCACCAAACGACGAACAATGGTGTGCCCAGGATGAGAAGCAGGTTGAAGAACTTGTCGACGCCGTTCTCGTAGTAGTTGTGGTCAAAAAGGGAACTGAACCACGGGAAGTAGGTGCCTTCAGCATCCTGCCAAATAAAGGGGCGCTCCGAGGCGATCAGCGGGGCGTAGACCGCCAAGAGAAAGAGAATCACCACCAGCCACATCGCTGCGTAGGCCATTCTGTTCTTCTTGAACTGCCCCCAGACGATGTCGATGAAGGTAACGTCTTCGGGCTCGGATTGCATCACGTTGGTATTGTGCTCTGTCATGACGCCCCCCTAATCAAACGTGATCCGTGGATCGACCAGTGCATAAGAAAGGTCGGCCAGGAGCATGCCTACAAGGGTGAGGAAACTGGAGATCAACAGCACCACCATCACCGCATTGTAATCGTACTGAAGGATGCTTGAGAACATGTAGCTGCCCATCCCCGGAATGCCGAAGATCACCTCGATAATCACGGAACCACCGATCAGCGCCGGCAGCAGCGTCGCCATCAGGGTGATGATGGGAATCATGCCGTTACGGGCTGCATGCTTGATGATGACAACCCCTTCAGGCAGGACCTTCGCCCGGGCGGTGCGGATGTAGTCAGAACGAATCACATCCAAAAGCCCCGTGCGAGCGTAACGAGATAGGGCGGCGAGACCGCCATAGCTCATGCACGCGATCGGCAAGCAGACATGCCATAGGACGTCCTTCACGTATTGGAGGGTCGTCATCTGATCGGCATTATCCGACTGAAAGCCAATGTTGGGAAAGACTGCCCAATCCCCCACTGTAAACAGGTTCAGGAGAATGACCGCGACAAAGAAGGAAGGCAGACTGTAGAGCATGAACAGAACGAAGGTGACCAACTGGTCGGCGACGGTGCCCTGCTTCACGGCCGACCAGATCCCCAGTGGCAGTGAGATGAAGTAGATGAGAAAGACCGAACTCACGGCCAGCGTGATCGAATATTTCAGCTTCGAAAGCACGGTCTCGAGAACGGGCTTCTTGTCCAGGTGGGACTTGCCGAAGTCCAGCCGCAGGAGATTACTCCAATATTTTGCGAAGCGAGTATCGAGGAAGAAGATCCCGACCTTCTCACCGCTCGTGTATTCCCAGCGTGTTTGGTTCTCCTCCCACCAGCTAGCCCAGAACTTCTCCACCGCAGCCACACGCTCGGCGTGGGCTGCTTTCCTGGCTTCCACCGCGACTTTCGAGGCTGCAGCGTCGAGACCCGGCGACTTCTTGCTGAGGGCTTCGAGTTCGGCAGTTAAGTCGAAAGCCTGATAGGACCAGGCCCCAAGCTCGGCATTGGCTTTTCGGATGGTCTTGTTTTCTGCTTTTTGTCTCGCCGCCTCCTCTTTCGAGACCTTGCCGTCGATATAGCCGGTCAAAAGCTTGGCTTGTCCATTGATGGCTAGCCGCTGGCTCGCTTTCGCCTTGGCCGTATCCTTTGCGCAGTTGCGTAAACAATGGAGCAGTCCAGGGACCGCGTAGCTGCCCCAGTCATCCATGTTGTTTTGGGCTTCGATCTGCCGTGTGAGGGAGACCGAACCATCCTCGTTCAAGATGTCCCCGATGGCGGCTTCAACATCGGATCCACCGAGATTGTACCGGGTGTTAAACAGGATCGGCTTGTCGAGATTAAACTGCTCTTTGAAGATACGGTAAGACTCCCGACTGTCACCCTTTTGAGCGTCTTGGCTCCCATCGCCGGCCGCTTGTTGAGCCCCCGGGTCGCCGGCGCTGACGTTCAGCAAAATGAAGATGAGCAGGCTCACCGCAAAGAGTGTGGGCACCATGAGGAGGATGCGCTTGATGGCATAGACGAACATAAGCCCCTCCTAGTTCTGCTTGAGGTACCAGGAACGGGGGTTGAGGTAGGGCCTCACCTTTCCGACGGTCGTGGCGTTCTGCAGTTGGGGGGTCCAGAAGTAGGCTGCTTTGGATTGAAACAGGAAGGTGTAGGGCTGCTCCTCATAGATAATCCGATGGAAGCGCTGCGATAACTCGTAGCGCTTCGCCATATCGAACTCGAATTCCATCGCCTCGATGATCTTGTCGGCTTCGGCGTTGCGGAAGGAGACAAAGTTACTGGACTTGGGCACATCCGCATGACGCGAGTGCCAGATCTGGTCGAAGTCTACATCGGGGCTCGTGCCCCAACCAAGCATCACGGCATCGAACTTCTTCGTGTGGAGTTCCTTTTGGAAGTTGGCCCATTCAAGGGGCTTTAAGTTGCACTTGATGCCGATTTTCTTGAGGGACTCTTTCACCACCTCGCCAGTATCTTGATGCACTGGTCGACTGACGATGTTGAAGGTGAACTCAAACTCGGTCCGCCGCCCATTGATCATCTTGTCGAGGATACCGTTGCCATTGCTGTCCTCCCAGCCTGCTTCCTTAAGCAAGGCTTTGGCTCGATCAAGGTCATAGGGGATCGGCTCAAGGGTCTCGTCATAATGGGGCAAACCGGGGGTAATGGGTCCCGTGGTGCGGCGACCCAGGTTAAAGCGAATGTTCTTGAGAATCTCGTCGGCTTTGACGGCATGGCTCATGGCTTGGCGGACGCGCTTGTCAGAGAACAAAGGCTTGTCGCCGTTCCAGCCAATGTAGCTGTAGCCATAGGTTTCGTAGAAGCCGTGAGCGATCGTGCCATCGTGAAAGAGTTTGTTTTTATTGTTCTTTTTCATGACCTGGCGGAAGTTTTGTGGGCTGAGTGCCGTGATATGGGCGCCCTGGTTCTCCGCTTCGGATTTGGCAGTGGCTGACTGGATCAGCATCAGCGGATGCTGCATCGTCTCCTTCACGACCTTCAGCAGCACCTTGTCGAAACTGTTACCGCCCAGAGGAAACCAGGGGTCCTTTTCCAATTCCAGGGCTTCGCCTGGGCTGAACTTCACGAAACGATAGGGTCCGTTGCCTAGCCCCCGAGGATTGTACCAATGCTCGGAGTAACGGGTTCCGATGACTGCCTCCTCGAACCGGGCACCGTCTTCATCAAATGCGTAGAGAAATTCGGGCAGGGTCGAAACAAACTTGGAGACGAGGTCATTCTTGTACTTCTTGCTCTTGAACTTGACCCGGAAGCTGAAGTCCCCTGTGGCTTTCACCTGGCTCATATCCAAGTCCTGAAAGTAACTGCGGGTAGACGCAGCGCCACCCACCTGGGTGTTCATCATCATCTCAATCCAAAAGATGATGTCGTGAGCTGTCACGCGGCATCGCCCCTGAACCCAATGACGATCCGCAGGAAGATCAACGTTGGCGAGTTCCGGCTGGTTGGCTTTTAACGCGGCTGCGGTGCGTTCACCGACCGCCTTACAACTGGCGCCATTCTTGAGCCAATCTCGCTCCTCATCATCTTCCAAGGCCGGCTGGTGCCAGAAGACATCTGGGCGAATACGATAGGTATAGGTGAGGAAATCGTCGCTGCGTTCCATGGAGACGGCGAGGGCAGGCCCGTATTTCGTGACCTCTTTCTTGTGGCGGGCCACGAGGGGGACCAAATTGTAGGCCGCAATATTCGCCACATCGACACTGTTCTCGATCAGGTAATTGAAGCCCTTCGGATCCGTACTCAACAAGAGCTTCAGGGTACCACCATTGGTGTGGCCGGCCGGGAGCCAAGGCTCCGGATCCTTCACGAGCAGGCCGCCCGGGATACTATCGGCCCAGAGCGATGCAGCAGCCGGATTACCACTGCTTGTTGTCTCGGCGGTGAGGTCCTCCTGCTCGTCCTCCTGCAAGGCTTTGAGCGCAAGAGTCTCAAGGTTGTTGTTCTGGGCCACGAAAATGACCCCAACGACGATCACCGCCAGTAAAAGGATGGTGTTGATCAGCCTGTGATAGAAGCTACGGACCATGGAGATTTGCCCCCTTGAACGATGGTACGGTTTGCACCTGTTCCATTGGTTTTTACCGATATGATGCACGCATCGGCTGGGTCGGTTAGCGGCTGCCCGCTTCTTGGGCAACTAGGAACGCATCATTTTATCCGGCCGCCCTGCCCATCAGGGCTGCTCCGCGCTCGTCATATCAGCAAGATACAGCAGCGGGCGCGGCAGCCGAGGCAGGCAAAAACCATGGGCACTGGCCGGACCTAGACTCGACCCAGGCCATCACTCGCCATCATACAACTTCGCTAAGCAGCGGCGCAGGGTCTAGGCTCTAGGCCCGGAATTCGTGCCCCGGCCTGAGCTCAGATCAGCGAGTGAGCTGAATTCGGTACGCGCCGGTCGCACTGGCCCGGAAGGGCCGAACGGAAAAGATATAGATTCGATCCGGCTCCAAGGCCTGCTCCACGCGACAGTTGAGCCCTTGGCCCCCATCGTCATCGGCTGCCAACTCCCGGTCGGCTTCGTCGAACAGGACACAGGTGGTATCCGAGTCACTTTCCGTCTGAAGCGTCCACGTTCCGGCAACTTGGGTGGCGAACCGAATGTAGTCATGATCCGAAGGGGCCTCAAATCGGCCATTCACCGTCCCCATCGCAGGGACCAGCGTGGCGTGCTCACTGTCATTGCCGTGATCGTCATCAGCTGTCCGCCCGCCGCCGCTCATGAAGAGCATATAGTCTCCAGTTCCCGTATTGGCCGCGTGACGGACACTGAGGTACCAAACACTGTGCCCGGGCAGGACCCGTTGGATTTGGCAATTTTGACCAAGCCCGTTGTTGTCATCCTCTGTGACCAGGGCACCGCTGTGGTCCCGTAACTCGCAATAGGCGTCGAGAGCTCCGATGGTGCGGAGGGTGTAGACCCCACCGACCTCCGCGTTAAAGGCGAACCAATCTTGATCATTGGCCTGACCGATATGGCCGCCGACGATCGTGTTGGCCACCACGAGCGAAGCGCCAAAACGATCGTCTCCATGATCATCGGCCACGACCGGAGCATGCACCACAATTTCGTAGGGCCCCGTCCGGTCGACGAAGCCTCGAACCCGAACCCAAGCGGTACCGGCTGGCAAAGACTGGCTGGCCCGACAGTTCTGTCCTTCGCCACCGTCATCATTCTCCGTACCAATGGTCTCATCCTGGGCATCGATGAAAGCGCACTTTGTGTCGGTAGCACCCCGTGTTTCGACGGTGTACTCGCCAGCCCGCGGCGCTTCAAATCGGAACCAATCCTCGTCACCGGATTCCTCGATGTGACCATCGGCGATCACACCGAGAACCAGCGGGGTCGCTTGGGCCCGGTTGTTGCCATGATCGTCGGCCGCGGCCGGATCGATGAACCAGTCCTGCCAGAGGCTCCCGATGCCGGATTCTTGATCCGTTGCACGGACTCGGTAGGTCCCAGGCGGCGTCTCCCTTGTCGTCCGGATCTGATGACTAAAACGCCCCTCTTCGTCCGCTTGGACCTCGGTTTGGGGCAAACCCTGGCCACCGGAAACTTCGATGCGAACCAAACCGAGGGGGGTGAAGCCTACACCATCCATGCCCATGGTCTGACCGGCCGGGACCCGCTCCCCTGCAAGGGTAATTTGCGGATCGAGGACCGAGCCGGTGAGCGCGGTGATTCGCAGCGTATAGTCGCCTTCACCGGTATCCCGAAAATGGCGCACCATCAGTTCATAGGGGCGGTCCGGTTCCAGCGCGGATTCAATGCCGCAGTTGAGCCCATCACCGCCATCATCATCGTCCTCGATGGCTGTCCCATCCCCCATCCGCAGCTCGCACCAGGTATCAGCATTACCCAGGGTTTCCATGCGATGGAGCGGCGCATCCAAAGCGACAAAACGATAGAGATGCACAATGCCCGGCTCCAAACGGGCCGGCCGGTCTTCCCCTACCGAAACAATGATCGCATCCCCGTGGCTGCCCCCGTCGAGGCCGCCATGACCACCATCAGCGGACTGACTTCCACCATCGAGAGGAGTCGAGACACCCGCGTCGGTGCGGCGGGCATTGAAGTCTTGGCGTTCGGGCCCGCTGCACCCGGTTAGCGCCAAACTCAAGAGCAACAGGCGACGCATTCTACTCCTCGGGGATGTAGGTCGTACGCACCGTATACATCCCCTGCTCAAGATCAGCGAATCCTCGAACCGCGAAAATGTAGCCTCGCCCAGCCACCAACGAGAAGTCGATCTGACAATTTGCATCGCCAGCGTTGTCATCGTTGCTGGCCAAGCGCTCACCGACCTCGGTCAACAACACACAGGTCGTATCCAAATTCCCGAGCGTCTCCACCCGCCACGTCCCCGTTTGGCCCGGGAAGAAAAGGAAGTGGTCGATATCGCCTTGCTCTTCCAAGACGGCGCCCACCTCCGCCCCCGCGCGGATCCGCCCGGCCGTTTCCGGCGTATTACCATAGTCGTCTTCTGCTGGCCCCACGGCGCCCGTCATCTCGACGGCATAGGCGCCAACTTGTAATCGGGAGAAATGCCGGATGCGCAGGTAATAGGTGCGAGGCCCGTCGAGGTTTTGGTTCAACTCACAGTTGCTGTCCTCGCCCCCATCATCATTGCTGGCGATTTCCGCGCCCTCGGCGCTCAGCAAGCTGCAATAGGTGTCCGTGTCGCCGGTGGTCCGAATCCGATAGCTGCCCGGGGCGACGACACTCACCGCAAAGAAGTCCAAATCTCCGGGGCGCTCAATTAGGCCTCGCAAGGCGCGATCCCCGAGCGGGCTTGCCCCTTCAATCTCGTTGCTGTGGTCATCGATAGGCCCTCTCAGGCTCACCTGATAGCTCCCGGTACGCCCCATAAAGGTGGTGATCCGTAGGAAATAAGAGGACTCGAACTCAAGCTCCTGATCGATGCGACAGTTGAGCCCGGCCCCGGAGTCGTCGTTGGCGGCGAGCTCAAGGCCCTGAGCATCGTAAAGGGTGCAGATCGTATCCGCATCGCCGAGGGTTTCTACTCGGTGTCGGCCCAAGGCGTCTGTGCGGAAGCGGAACCAGTCCACATCCCGCTCTTCCTCGATTTCGCCATCGAGAACCTCACCCTCGTTAAGTTCACTGGCGTCGTTCATCTCGTCACCGTGATCGTCGCCGGCCACCGGTGCGACTAAGCGGAAGGTCACCGGCGGGCTGGCCAACTCCGTCTCCAAGTCTTGAACCCATAGGAGGTAGGTCCCGACCGGCGAGTTCTCGAACGTGGTCACCTCCGCTCCCAGACGCCCCTGATCGTCGGCGTTACCCGTGGCCACATCCCTCTCTTCCAGATTGGGCTGACGCAGATGGAAGGTCGCTTCACCACCGGGGGTCAACCCGATGGCAGCCGCTCGGAAGCGTGTGCCTGGCGGTCCTTCTTCCTGCTCCAGACGGATGCGGGGCGCGACGACCGGTGCATCCGGCGCGATCAACCAGAGCTCGTAGCCGCCAACACCGTCAGGATCGGCCATCCGGATGGCCACATAGTAGCGCAGCCCAGCTTCTAGCTCGTGAAGGATACGGCAGTTGGTCTCCTCACCACTGTCGTCGTCTTCGGCCAGCGGTTCACCTTCTCGGTCGAAGAGTTGACATTCCGTATCAGAAGCACCTCGAGTCTCGATGGTCCACAGGCCCGAACGACCCACGGTGAAGCTGTAGAAATCCACGTCACCGGCGTGGTCGATCGCCCCTTCTTGGCCGCCGACCACGTCCTCCGGCGGGACAGGCGTTGCGTCATCGATCTCGTCGCCGTGGTCATCATCGCCACCGGCACCAGCGTCATCACCGCCACCGGCGCCAGCGTCATCACCGCCACCGGCGCCCGCGTCATCACCGCCACCGGCGCCCGCGTCATCACCGCCACCGCCACCGCCACCCGCGTCATCACCGCCACCACCACCAGCACCAGCGTCATCACCGCCACCGCCACCGGCGCCAGCATCATCGCCGCCACCGGCGCCAGCATCATCGCCGCCACCGGCACCCGCATCATCGCCGCCACCGGCACCTGCGTCATCACCGCCACCGCCACCCGCGTCGTCGCCGCCACCCGCGTCATCACCACCACCGGCACCCGCATCATCGCCGCCACCGGCACCCCCATCGTCTCCTCCACCGGATCCTGCATCGGCCCCCGGACCAGCGTCGGTCAGCGGCGGAACACAATCAGCCGGCTCATCGTCACCGTTGGCACAGTCTGCATGACCATCGCAGACCCATTCTTCGGGGATACAGGCTGAATCGCCGGCGCATTGAAACTGCCCTTCCCGACAGACCTGATCGCGACGATCGGGCCCCGCATCGGACACCATCGGCCGATCATCGGACTCGGGACAGGCCAGCAAAAGAGGCAAGGTCACCAGGCTGAGGATAAGTTGTCGGGCCATGCGATCGCTCCCGTCGCTTCTGGACAGAGGGGCTTGTAGCGGCCATGAAGCCGGCCGGCACCCGAATTCCGCGAGCAAATATTTCTTATGGTTGTCCACGCCCATCGTAGTGAAGCGATCCTCGGACCGAATTTGGTCCCCACAAGTGGGGTCCTGCGCGTCGATGACCGCGGTCAAATCCTTGGGATCAGCCCCCAAGCTGAAGCAAGCGACGAGATCATCGATCACCCCGACTGCGCTCTGGTTCCAGGCGGGGTCAACGTCCACAATCATAGCTTCCAATCACTCCTCCGGGGGCTGGGTGATGATCTGCCCTTCCTCGAGTGGCGAGACCGGGGCCTCTATCGCTACGGCGCCCATCTGGGCCCCGAGGAGATCTACCTGGGTGCGCTGCTCGCCTTCGCAGAGATGCTGCGCAGTGGCACCACGACGGTTTGCGACTTCTTCTATGTCCATGCCGACGGACTCGACAACGACCGAGCAGTCCTGCAAGCCGCCAAGGATCTGGGCATCCGCTGTGTCCTCGCCCGTACGATGTACGACTGGGACGGGGCGCCCATCTCCTTTCGAGAAACTGTCGACAACGCGGTCGATCGGGCCCAACGCTTGCGCAAGGAAATCGCCGGCGAGCCCCTCTTAAGTGTGCAACCGGCCCCCCATAGTCTGCACGGGGCCTCCAGTCCGATGATCGAGGCTGGCGTCGCCCTGGCCAAGGACTGGCAGACGCCCTGTCACACCCACATCGCCGAAGAATCCTATCAGCGAAAGGAAGCCCTCGACCAATGGGGGATCGGCCCGGTCGAGCACCTTGAGAAACAAGGCTGGCTCAACGAGCGCTCCGTCCTGGTCCACGCCATCTGGCTCGAAGAGAACGAACTGTACGCCATCGGTGCAGCCGGCAGCGCCATCGCCCACTGCCCGGCGAGCAATATGTTCTTAGGCGACGGCGTCACACCGGTGAACCAGTACCTTCGCCGGGGCGTCACCGTGGGCTTGGGCACCGACGGCGGCTGCACCAACAGCCGGCACAGCGTCTACGATGAAGCCCGCAGTTGTTCCATGCTCGCGAAGGTCGATGCCTGTGATGGCGCCGCACTGAGCGCCGAGACCGCCTTCACCTTAGCCACGACCGGCGGGGCGGAACTGTTGCAACTGCCCACGGGCCGTCTGCAGGCGGGATACCAGGCCGATTTCAGCGTTGTTCGACTGGATGATCTTTCCATGCAGCCGGTGCATAACCTGGCCAAAAACTTAGTCCACAGCATGACAGAGCGAGCCATCGCTGAGGTCTATGTGGCCGGTCGACGGGTCGTGGCCGATGGGCATGTCCTCCATCTCGATGCCCGCTGGTTGGCCCTGGAACTCAAGGCCCTCGCTGGGCGCTGGCGGGCCACCAACTAGGACAGAATCAGTCCGAGCCGAGCGGGAAAGTGGGACGATTCACCGATGTCCTCGGATTCCATTTGCTTCTTGCGGGCAAAAGCCATTTAAAGCCGTTCGCTGACCAGCCTTTAGGAGTGTCCATGCGCATCGTGCTTGCCCTCTCGTTCCTCGCGCTTACTGCCTGCCCCTCTGAACCGGCCGACAACGGTGGCGGTGATGGTGATGGCGGTAACAATGGCCCTGAGCCAGCCGCTTGTACCCAGCGGGGCTACAGTTCCGAGATCACGGTCGGCGATGAGAAACTGGACATCACTTGGCCCATCTCACGCAATGGTCCCGCCAAGCCCCATATGGGAGCCACGACGAACCTTCCGGACCTGAGTTGCAGCCCCCAGGAAGCCGGGCAGAGCGTACCGAGCTTGATGCTCGCCTGCGTCTCGATCTTTGGACCCGGTGAGACCGTTGTTGATTTAGACGTCGACGTCTGGACCGTGTCGGATACCGACCCAGCCCTGCGGGATCCGGAAGCCAGTGGCCGTGTCGTCGCCTGCTCTGAGATCACCCACGAGGACGCCGAGCTTCAGGCCCTCTTGCGGCAAGAATGTGAAGATCAATGTGATGCTGACGGCATGGCGGTGATCCCCGGCGCGCCCGGCGGCGTACCGGTCGTCGCCCGAGTTCGGACCAGTGATGTGGATGGCAGCGGTGAGGTGGATGTCCTCGATCGGGTCGAGCTACCCTATGTGGACACCTGGACGAACGGAATTTGGCTGACGCCACCAGCTTGGGGCGGTGAGGCCTGCGCAGCGGTCGACTGCGGTGAAGGCACAAATTGCTTCCAGGGGATCTGCATTCCCGAACATACAGGCTTCGCCAACTTCGTTGCGATCACTGAGCAAAGTTACGCCTCCATCCCCCTCGTCGCGGGTGTGGGCGCTGGGATTGAAGGCAGCGATGACCTGCTCGACGGCCAAGGCCGAGGCGCCATCGCTGGCACGGTCTACGACTGCAGTGAAGGCGACGGAATTCTCGGCGCCGCCATCGGCACCACCAACGTCGATAACCGCACCAAAGTCACCTACTTCACCGGCGACATTCCCAGTCCGGTCCTCCGCTCCACCGATGGCGACGGTGTCTTTGCCATTCTCAATCATGAGGCTGGCGCGACCACCTTGGCGGCCGTCATGCACAAACAGTGGTGCACGGATGCTGCTGACTGCAGTTGCGGTGGTCTCTCCGGGGATGGACTCCCAGCCGATTGCACCGATCAAGCCTGCCTTGAGGCGCAAATGGATGGAAAGACCGCTGAACTCGCCCTCATTGGCTCGAATCGAATCTTCGTCTACCCAGACGCTGTGACGATCGCGAGCGTGCGTCCGGGCCGATGAAGCGCTGGAGCCGAGCCTTTGCCGCCCTCCTCCTGCTGACGATGGGCTGCCCCGAGCCATCGGAAACTGAGGACGCAGGCCCGGCCGTCGAACGGCCAGGCATCGAGCCAGACCTCCTCCTTGAAGCGAGCGCTGGAGCCTTACGAGTCGGTGCCTCGAAACGGGATATCAGCCCCCAAGGTTTCGAAGTGGCCAACCCGAACTACTTGGGCTTTCGAAACCCGGGTAACTGTGACCCGATCCAGAAGTTTCGGGGCGCAGGCCATCGCCATGAGTTGAGCTTTTCACAGATTCAGATCGCCCAAGTCCTCGGTGGGGCGCGCACGGAAACGGAGACGCTCGACACCGTGGGCCACCGGCATCGCGTGATCTTAGAACCACAGGGCGATCCCGTCACCCATGTTCAGGTCACCATCGAGGAAACCCACGATCACAGCCATGAGTTCACCCTCAGCCGAGAACAGATGGAAGCCGTCGATTTCAGCAGCGCGTGGAGCGAGCGAGGTCGCCTCATGCGCTGCGGTGACTTGGTCGACGGCTACGGCAAGCTGCCGAGAAGTGACTGCGGTCATGATGGGCTTTGCGAGGGCGACCCCGGCTGGCCCGGGGCGGACGAAGGGGAAGGCGACCGCCGCCCCGACTGGTTCTTCGACTGTGGTCTCGACCGGATTTGTCCGGACAATGTCCCCGAGCCTGAGGACCTCAGGAATAACGGTGAGGACGATGACTTCGATGGTGTCATCGACGATGGCCCCTACCCCGGCGCCGACGAGGGCGAAGGCAATGGCAGCTACGACGGACTGTGGCAGTCGGGCTTCGGCTCGAACATCCCCACACTCGGCTTGCACGACCCGATCTGGGCCCGCTGCATGGCCCTCGAGCGGGGTGATGCCACCGTGGTCGTCTGCTCCCTCGATTTGGTGGGTTTCTTCTTTGATGATGTCGAACGAGTTCGGACCCGTGTCGCCGAGGCCATGGGCGCAGCCGCACCCGATTACTTACTGATCAGCGCCACGCACGTTCACGAGGCTCCCGATGCCCTGGGGCAGTGGGGCCCGATTCAGAACCCGAACGATATTCTCCCCCGAGTCAGCGGCGTCAACCCACGCTTCATCGAGCGGGTAAAGGCCCAAACCGCATTGGCTGTACAAGAGGCCATGGAGGCTTTGCAGCCGGCCCGCCTCAAGGTCATCACCACTCGGACCGGTATGGAGGGTTTCCTTCGGGATACTCGAGACCCCCAGGTCATGGACGACACAGCCACCCTGATTCAGGCCCTTGCGACCTCTGATGGCAGCACCATCATGACACTCTACAACTGGGGTAATCACCCCGAGATCCTTGCCGACGTGAACAACTTGGTGAGTTCTGACTTTGCCCATGGGCTGCGGGAGCACTTGGAACAAGGATCCCAACCGGCGAACCTCCCCGGTTTAGGCGGCATCGCTATCTACTTACAGGGAACCGTGGGCGGTCTCATGACGCCATTGGGTCTCACCATTCGTGAAGATGATGGTCGGGTCATCAAACGGCGCAGTCATGAGAGCGCCTGGGTGATGGGGCGGCGACTGGCCGAGATCGGTCTACGGGCCCTCGCTTCCGATGGGGTGGAGACACTGGATGAAACCGACTTGGTTGTTGGGACCAAAAGAATCCACGTCCCGGTTTTCAACACCCAATTCCATGTCGCCTTGCAACTCGGACTCTTCGACCGGGCCGTTGTCGACTACGACGAACAGGAATTCATCGAGCCCGGTGACGAACTGACGCCGAGGAACTTACCCCATACGGTCACCGAAGTGGTCTGGGCTCGGCTCGGACCCATCGGCTGGCTATCGGTCCCAGGCGAGTTGTTTCCCGAGAACGCCGTCGCTGGGAGCCTTGTGGCGCCCTTCCCCTACACACCGGAAGGTTGGGATCTGATCGCCCCAGACAATCCTAACCCCCCCGATGTGGAGGCTATGAACCAAGACCAAATCCTCCGAACCCTCATTCCCGGGGTCCGCCACAGCGTGATCGTCGGGCTGGGTAATGATGAACTTGGCTATCTCGTGCCGCCCTATGACTGGAAGCTACACCCGGTCACACCCTACTTCGATGAGGCCGAGGGCGATCACTATGAGGAGACGAACTCAACGGGCCCAGAAACGCTGCCGTTGATTCTCGATACCCTAGAAGGCTTAGGCCAATGGCTGCTCGGTAAGTAACCTAGTTCTTTTCACCGGTCTTCTGCGCAGGCGTCAGCTTCAATGGTGAACTTCCAGCCGAGGGCAGTTCGCGGCCGCCGACAAGAATCTTGGCGTCGCCCTTCGGCTCACCCGCCTTGGGCGCAAAAGGCTTCGGTTGGGCCCGGCGAACGATGCGACGACGGCGCTTCCGTTTCACCTTGGGCCGCTGCCACACCCGAGGTTCCGGGTTTTCGATAAGACTGACGAGATCACCCACCATCACGCTGTGATAGCGGAGCCCTGCGACCCGGGCCGGGTTCACTTTCCGGCGAATCCGGGCAAAGGACCGACCAGGGCGCACATCGTAGAGCTCCAATTCGGCCACGGGCAGCTTTCCTTCGCCCCGAAAGACCACCTGAAGATCGCCTTTCATCAGACCGGATTTGGACCCACCGGTGATCCGATAGGCCCGTTCCTTCGACCAGTCCAGCGGGTCAAAGATCGCCTCTGCGACAAAGAACTCGACGCCAGCTTCCCCCATCGCGATCCATGGCGTTTGGATGAGCGGTTTCACCTGCTCAGGCTTCTTCGGCTTCTTCGCTGCACTGGCCTTTGGACGGCGCTTTTTTGCCACCCCATTGGCTAGACTCGGCCCTGGCAAGGCGAGGAGCAGCAAGGCGAGCCAACGTAGGTTCATGGGGGTCTCTCCACCCCCAACCTCCTACAGCCACCTACCCCTCGCAAGTTTTTGGCCGTGCCCTCGGCGGGAAGTGGCGCTATGCGGCGCCACCATTCGGAGCTTGAATGATGAATAAAT
>PBND01000057.1 GCA_002722845.1 Myxococcales bacterium
CTCGACTCGGGCTCATCGCTCGACTCAGGCTCATCGCTGGACTCAGGCCCATCGCTGACTCCAGCTTCGATCGCCGTGACTTCATCGCCACCCTCGAGCGCCTCAAGAGCGGCGGCCGCAAGATCGGCCAGCTCGTCTTCACCCTCGAAGACCAGCTCGTCGATCGATTGATCGTCGACTGCTTCCACCTCGGCTGCTTCGGTCTCCCCGTCACCATCAAGAGCAGCCAGGGCAGCGGCCGCTAAATCCCCGAGGTCATCATCCTCGTGGCCGGCCGCCATCATCGGCTCCATGGTGGGCTCTTCATCGACGACAGGATCGGATCCGCCGAGGGCCATGACAGGCTCCGCAGCCTCTGGCGACGATTCGATGGCCAAGTCCTCAAGGTTGACCGGTTCGTTCGACGCAGGTTCCGGAATCTGCGCTAAATCGAGCCCTGTCTCATCGAAGGCAACGCTAGCCAGCGGGTCCTCCAGACTTGGGTCAAGAACCGCGGTGGCCGGCAACCCGCCAGAAGACGGAAGCATGGTCATCTTCTGAGCTTCTTCCTCGGCCTGTTGGCGGTCTGAGAAAGACGCGACCTCGGGGTCTCCCGCCGCCTCGACATCCTCAGGAGCCGCCTCTTCAACACGCACGATAGAGGTGCCGATCAGGATGCGGTCACCAATCGCCAACTCGGCTTTGGTGATCCGCTCACCATTCACGAAAGTCCCATTTTTCGAGCCCAGGTCGGTGACCTGAACCGTCCCATCGTCGTTGGCAAACTCAACATGCCGCCGAGACACCATCTCTTCGAAGAGCGTCAGCGTCACGTCGTTCCCACGGCCAATAGAAACGGCCTCACCCGAGCCCAAAATATAGGTCCCGCCCTGATACTTACCACTGATGAAGTGGAGCTTTCTGTGGGTGCTCAAGGTGCTTTCTCCCGCTGAAAGGCCGACCGAGCAGGATGCAACTCAGGCGCCTTCACCTCATCCTTCACCGACTGGACCCGGCTGCGCAAGTCCTTCACCCACTCGATATCCTCCGGATTTTCAGAAACATCTGGATATCGCTGGCGGGCGTTCTCGACCCGCTGCAATGCGGCCCGCAGGCGGCCTTGCTGTTCATTCCATCGAGCCAGGTACATTTGGCGTTTGTAGAGCAAGGCCCAGGCTTTGACCTGTAAGCCCTTGAGTGACTCGACCCGTGCATCCTCAGGATGGTGGCGAAAGAAGACGGAAAGGGCGAGTACGGTGGCCTCCACATCCTCGAGATCCCGTTCATGGGGGGGCGGTAAGAGGAAGAAATCGCCCGGCCACTGTTCTTCGAGCACTTTGATGATGCCGTAACGGGCCTCGACCAGGCGGGCATGGGTCGGGTGCTGCTCGATGAAGCGAGTAAACGCAGCGATGGCCATCTCCGAATTGCCCTGAACTGCTTCGGCTTCGGCCGCACCGAGTTCCGCCTCGGTCGCATAGGTAGAGAAAGGGTATTTCTCTGTCACTTCTCGAAAGGCTGCTGCAGCCTCGATCCCAAGGCCGCGCTTGAGGTAGCTCTGGGCCCGGTCGTAGGCATCTTTTGCCCGCTGTTGATAGGCTTCCGGTGCCAGCGAAGTCAGATCCTCTTCCTCCCCCTTGAGCAGTTCGCGGCGCTCCTCAAGGGTCGACTCCATCGGTGACATGGGCGTCGCCAAGATCAATAAACCTAGGATCATTTCTTCTCCACCACATCGATAAGGCCCTCGGCCTGAATCCAACCAACCAACGCGCCAGCCACCTCAATCTTGGCCCACTCTGCGTCACGATCCAAGACCCGCACGATCTGGCTCGTTTCGACCTTAGCCAGTGACTTCGCCTTGGACTTTGGCTCCATCATCAGAGCCTGTGGCTGGGTTGCCACAGCCCGCTGATCACCGGCAAGCGACAGTTGGGCGGCAGCCGAGACGGCGCAAAGGGCGAAAGCAGCGAGGGCGAGGCCAAGGCTTGACCGGTGCTGCAAACGCCGACGACAGGCGATGAGACCGAGAACGAAGGCAAAAAGTCCCAACCATTCCAGGGGAAGTCGTGTGGGCAGAGGCGGGGGCAAGTGAAGGGGCCAAGGGGGAGCGACATCGGCCCTTTTCTCGCGCCCCTGGCCAGCGAGAAAGAGGTTAAAACGCAGTGACTCGTCATCGCCGCCGAGGCGTTCCGCCCGCAGATAGTTGACGACTGCGTCGGGCCATCGCCCGGCTGCATGGGCAACAAAGGCCCGATTGTAGTAATCGGCCGCGTCCGTGGCCTCTTGTTGCTGCAACAGGACCCATGCGCCTTTGGGATCCCCGGCATCGAGCCGATCTTGGGCAGTCACGGTACTCAAGAGGAGGAAGACGATCACCGTAAGCCCTCCAGCCAACTGGCCAGTAGCGCTTCTGCTTCTTCCTGCGCGGTGGTCTGCCCCCCATAGGTTAGCCGATCCAACTCGGACAATGCTTCATCGAGTCGTTCCAACTCTTCCCCAGACAATCGTTGGTCCAAGTGGGCCAATAACTCCTGGCGAGTCAGCCCACGAACCGCCTCGCCTCCGGCAAGGTTTTGGAGAGCTTGTTCCAGTCGGTTCAACGGCGTGACCACCTCACGAACGGTCGGCTGAGACCGCCGAGGGACCAGACTGAGCAAAGCGAGAAGGGCTGCACAGATCGGCAAGATGGGGCCCCGGGCCCATACGGGCGCGCCGACTTGATCCCGTAATCCGCCGATGGGCCCCATCGGCCGCACATTTGCCCTGGGACCGATCCGATCTCGGGCATCACCTGCAGCGTTCGGCTCCGAGCCCTTCGCTTGTAGTTCAAAGGGTCCAAGAATTTCCTCTTTAATCTGACCGAGTTCCGGGTCGAACCAGCGAACGACAAAGGCGTCGATGGTAAAGCGCCCGGGACGGGTCGCCTGCACGGACAGCGTCCAACTCAGGGTCCCTCCCACGAACTCCGACTCCCGCCAAAGGTCGACCTGCCGCTGGGCGTTGAAGGCCCGCAGCCCCTTGGGAAGAGGAGGAACCGTCATGGGGAAGGCGGCTAGATCGCCCGCGCCGGTCACTTTGATGCTGAGCTGGGCAGCATCGCCCACCATCAGATCCGGTGGATCGAGTTCCGCCTCGACCTCGTAGCGCCCAACCTCCTGGCGGGTGATGTCCTCTGGCAAAGCGTTCACTTGAAGAGACAGGGAGGCAGAACGCAGTTCCACCGCTTCCGAGCGACGGAAGAAGCCATCTTCCTTGATCACCTCGACCACCGCTCGGGAGCCCCCCAATTCCATGGGGCCCGAGGCTTCGGCGAATCCAGCCCAGCGACCGATGAGTCGACGAACATATCGCTGTCCGCCCACCTCTTCGACCATCGCTCTGCCGCCCTTGGGAAGACTCAACTCCTCCCACCACAGGTCTTTGCCTTCCGGGTGGGAGACTTCGCTGTATTTGTGCACTTCGACCTGTCGATAAAGATGATAGAGGAAGGCACTCACTGTGAACTGCTGACCCACGACGGGGTCCCGGGGGCTGACCTCGAGATGGAGAAACAGAGGCTCGCCCTCGGGTTGTTCAGCCAAACTATCGAGGCTGCGGACGTTCACAGTCACAGCCGGCCCCCGCCAGCGCCGGCCATCGGCGATGACGTCAACGGGACCAATGCGTCGCTTGCCGGGCTTGTCTGGAGCCCGCAATTGATAGCGGAGGACCGTCTGCTGCATGACCTCCTTGCGCCCTCCGCTGATCGTCCACCGAGTGCTGTTGAAGCGACCTGCGCTACCTAGGTTCGTAAAGGCACCGAGTCGCAATTCCTCTGCGCTGACCGGTCCACCCTGCTGATGGTGAACCTTGATCTCCAAGGTGGTGCGCGCACCGGCTTGGACGGGGTTTGGGTCCAAACTCAACTCGACACGGGCCGCGCCTGACACACTGGAGAAGAGCAGAACTGCGAGCCCGAAACACCTCACCATTCTTTCTCCACGGGCCGGCTCGACTGCGGCGGTTGCCAGGTCTCCAGGGGAAGCAGTTGTTGTCTCGCCCGGTAACTGTCCAACAATCCCTGACTTGGACTTCGAGGTCCAGCATCGCCCTGAGGCTCGGCCGCATCCTGCGCCGGGTTGGGCTCCATCGGGCCTGGCCCAGCATCGGGCCCGGTCGGCTCATCCGGCGGTGGTTCGGCCTCTGGCCCGCCATCTTGCTCTTGATCGCCATCGGGGGATTGCGGCGCTTCCGACTCGTCGTCCTTACCTTCCTCGTTTTCGTCCCGCTGCCCATCGTCGTCCGGGTTTTTGTTGTCAGACTTCTCCTCGCCGTCCTCCTTGTCCTGATCGCCCTCGTCGTCACCCTCTCCCTGCTCATTGGAGTCCTGGTCTGGGGGCTTCGGTACCGGTGCGAGCAAGTGGCGTAACCAACGGGTCGCCGGTTGATGACCCGGTTGGCGAATCAAGGCCTGTCGGAGCTGATGAAGGGCGCGCTCTTTGTCGCCGGCTTTGGCGAAGGCTTCCCCTCTCGCCGTCAGGGCCCGTACCAACTCGTCCCCCTCCAAACGGGCTGTGGCCCGTCCGAGGGCACGGGCAGCCTCCTCGTGACGACCAAGACGCAAGAGCGCGAGGCCACGATTGTAATCGAGGCGGGGGTCCTGACCTCGACTTTCGGCCGCATCAAAGGCCGCCAATGCCTCCTCCGAATTGCCCGCTTCCAGAGCCTGCACCCCGGCGGCCGCATCCGGATCCTCGTGCTCAGGGCCAGCGAAACCAGTGAGCATCGGCAAAACCAAGAGAACGAGCACGCGGGGCCAGCGCCAAAAGAGCGCCCCAAAAATCAAACCCAACAGCAGGCAAAACAGAAACCACCGGGGTCTCGCTTCACTCCGGATCGGCTGATGTGCGCCCCGCTCCAATTCCACCAAGGCCCGCTCCAATTGGGTGGCTGCATCTCGCCCAGGCCGAATCGCGAGATGCTGCCCCTCGGCGATCTCTGCCAGTTGAGCGAGCAGCAGGCCTTGGGCCCGACTCACGACGGGACGCCCTGCTTTGTCCCGCAGGTAACCCCCTTCACCATCGGGTACAGGTTCGCCTAACTCGCTACCCACAGTAACAAAGAAGCTCCGAACCCCGGCGTCTCTCAAGGCCTCCACCATGGGCTTAAGTTGGGCCTCATCACTCTCGTGCTCCTCGCCGTCGGTCAGCACCACCAACACTCGGTCCCCCTCCCCCCCCTCTTCGAAGGCCCGCAAAGAGGCATCGAAAACCGAGGCGAGGTTGGTCCCCCCCACGGGCAAGCTCCCGGTGCGGACATCACCGAGGTAGCGACTGAACATCTCCCCATCGCGGGTAAAGGGACAGAGCAGATGGGAGGTCCCCGCAAAGGTCATCAAGGCAAAGCGGTCTCCCTCGAGTCGGCGGGCCATCCGCTCAACGGTTCGCCGGGCCGCGGACAAGCGGTTCGGACTGAGGTCCTGGGCGTCCATGGACCGGCTCACATCGACAGCGATCAGCAGATCGAGCCCGCGCCCCTCAACCCAATGGACCTCCGCTGGTCCCTCAAGCCGGGCGAAGCCGAGGGTAAAGCCCAGCAACGAGATCGTCGCCAGGATCTTGAAAATCAAGGGGTTGCGGCGCGGCCGGGCATTGGCCCGTAGGTTTTCGGCCAGACCAAGCCCCTTCAAGTCTGTGCCCAGTGCGCCCAAGCCACGGCGCCAGATCCAGGGCAGGCTAAAAAGCAACAACAACCACATCGGATCGGCAAGTCGCATTAGGAACGCTCCGGAACGGCCAGGCCCAAAAGGAGCCACAGCAGGGCAACTCCAGCCAAGGCTGGCGTCAATCCAGCGCTGAGGTCCTGGCCTCGACTTGGCTGGGCTTGGTCCTCCATCTCCCGTCGCTCGAGTCCATCGAGAATCTCATGAAAGCGGCGGCGGAGCCGTGCTTCATCCTGGGCTCGATAAAACTCACCACCACTCAGCCGGGCGATGGAAGCGAGAAGGCGGGGGTCAGCCTCCAGGCGGAACTGGACGATCTGGGGCTCGCCTTCTTCGATGCCAACGAGCACCGGGACGTCGGGAGCCTCACTACCGATCAACACCGTATCCACCCGGACGCCAGCTTCGGCTGCTGCCCGGGCCGCATCCAAAGGCTCCACATTGCCTGCGGTGTTCTTACCATCGGTCACGAGGACGACCACCTTCGATGCGGCTTTGGATTCCTCCAAGCGCAAGGTGCTGGCTAGCAATGCATTGCCGATGGCTGTCCCATCTTCGATGACGCCGGGCCGCAAACGCCGCAAGACCTGAACGAGAAACTCGTGGTCGAAGGTCAGAGGCACCTGCGAAAAGGCTTCTTTCGAGAAGACGACGAGACCCACTCTATCCCGGTGCCGCTGCCCCACAAACTCCTCGACCACCCGCTGGGCCGCAGCGATCCGAGTTGACTGCCGGGCCTCCTCAAGACTGATCCGCCGCCCCGAACTGCGCACCCCCATATCGAGGGCGTACATGGAGGTGGAGAGATCTAATGCGATGACGAGATCGATACCGCTCTTCTTCTCCACGTGCGGTGCAGGCGCCGTTGGGCCCGCAAGCACGACCACGGTGCCCATAAAGACGATGAGGGCAGCCAACTGCCGGACCAAACGAAGCAGCCGCCCCCAACCCCACCCGTGGCCGATCTGCCCGAAGTGGGCGGCAGTGGGCAGGTTGATGGCCGCCGGCCTGCGCCGAAAGAACCCCAGGAGGAGGAGCAGCAGCAGCGCAAACGCCAAAGGGCGCTCCCACATCATCCCGAAGAGCGGCGTCATGCTGAGCCTCCCGAGATCGACCGTTGACTCTTCTCGGCTTTGCGAATCCAGCCTTCGACCAGGTCGAGAAGATCCGCGATGGCTTCCCGGTCCGCCTCGGCACCGGCGTAACGCACTTGATCCGCAGCATCGAGGAGGTCCTTGAGTCCCTTGCGAGGCACCCCAGGAAGGGCGGTCTCGGTACTGGCCTCAAGGATTTCTTCGCTGGTGGATTCCGCTGTGTTCAAGCCAAACCGGGCATCTAGATAGGCCCGGAGAATGGCCAACAACTCAAACCAGGCTTGGCGTTGCTCAGTGGGTTGCTTCAACCGCTTCCGGAGCAGCTTCAGATCCTTCAGAGCCTGCTCATAGGGATCGATGACCACGGCCGGCGCCACAGTCTCCGCCCCTTGGGCCCGAGGCCAGAACCGAACGAGCAGGGCGAGCAGGGCCAAGACGCCGATGAGACCCAGCACCCAATAGAAAGAGGCTGGTGGACCGGGACGCAGCACAACCATCGGCTTGAACCCAACCTCAGGCGCCTGTGGTGAAGGGCCTGCATCCATCACTTGCAAAGGCAAGGCGGGAACTTGGAGTTTCTGGTCATCGATACGGACTTGGAAGCTGGGACTCCGCACCTCGCCCACGTCGAGGATCACCAGGGGGTAGCGCAGGGTTTCGAGGAGATCATCGCCATCGGCCTCTAAGGACCGCTTGGGTAGGCCGGTCGCCATCATGCCCTTGCCTTCGGGTAGGGTCTCGGGCGCGTCCAGGCTTGAGTTCTTGCTGTAGCGCACTCGCAAGACGAGGGTCACCACTTCGCCGGGAAGGAGCCCCGAGCCTTCTAGGTCGGCCGTCAACTGGGCTGGTTTTTTCTCCCGGCGAGCAGCCGATGGCCCCGCATCGACTTGGGCTTCGCCGGCCTCAAGCCGTGGGCCACCGTCTGCCCAGACGTTGGCCAGTAAGACGAGCGCGATCATGCCCAGCCCCGCTGGCGCCTGGCCCGCCCCTGAAGCCAACCAAGGAGCGGCGCTACGGGATCATCGCCGGCCCGTAATTCCAAACCATCGACCCCACCCTTGGCCAGTTGACTGCGGACCGCATGCATCTGCTCCGCTCGGCCTTCGGCGTAGCGGCGACGCAGCGCACCATCGGAGCTGTCCACCAGGCCCACGCCTTCAATCTGCAACAGGCCAGCCGACGGGAGTTCCCATTCCAGGTCATCTCGAATGGCGACGCAGAGCAGTTCGTGCCGGCTGTTGAGGCGGGTGAGCGCTTCCAGTCCATCGGGCGCCAAGAAATCGCTGATCACAATGACCAAGGAGCGGCGACGGGTGAGCCGGCCGAGTCGCTCCAGCGCCTCGACGAGGTCCCCCTCACCGGCCCGGCTGGAAGGCCGGGGAATCAGCACCTCTCGCACGACTCGAATCGCCCGCTGCAAGCCTTTGGTAGGGGCTAGGCTCAGCGGCTCATCCTCACCAAAGGTGAGCAGCCCAACTCGGTCCCGGTTCCGGACCGCGAGGATCGCCACAACGGCAGCGATCACGGCCGCTGTCTGGACTTTCAAGGTCTCCCGGGAGCCGAAGTGCATACGATGAGAACGGTCGACCACGAGGAGCACGTGGCCTTCCCGCTCCTCGTGAAAGCGCCGGACAAAGGGGCGTCCCGCACGGGCCGATGCGTTCCAGTCGATGTGGCGAACCTCATCCCCAGGTCGGTATTCATCAAGTTCAGCGAAGTCCAAGCCGGAGCCTCGGAAGGTCGAGCGATAAGCCCCCGCCGACTCCGCATTGGAGGCACGACTGGCCAATGCGACAGCCTCACGGACTCGCTTAAGTAGCTCCCGGCTTTGGGCTTCGATGTCCATGGTTTCAGGGCACGGGAACGGCCGCGAGAATCCGCCGCACCACCTCGTCCCCATCGACCGCTTCGGCTCTCGCCTCATAGCTCAGCACCATCCGGTGACGAAGAACGTCTGGCGCAAGTTCTTTGACGTCATCAGGGGTGACATACGCTCGCCGAGAGAGCAGGGCCTGGGCCCGGCAAGCCAAGCCCAAAGCGATACTCGCTCGGGGGGAGGCGCCGTACTCAAGCAGCCCCTCCAGGCCCTTCACCTTGTAGGCCTTCGGCCGTCGGGATGCGTGGACTAGATCGATGGTATAGTTGCGGACGCGCTCATCCATATAGACCCTTGGCAGGAGATCACGGAGGCGCATCAGAGCCGCTGGCTCGATCACAGCCTGGGCCTGGGGAGGCTCCGGCTGAATCACCAAGTCGACGATCTTTCGCTCTTCTTCAACCGTGGGGTAATCGAGCATGACGTGCAGCAGGAAGCGGTCGAGTTGGGCTTCGGGCAAATGGTAGGTGCCCTCCTGCTCAATGGGGTTCTGGGTCGCTAGAACGATGAACGGGCTCGGGAGGGCGTGGGTGCCATCCCCCAAGGTGACCTGGCGCTCTTCCATCGCCTCGAGCAAGGCAGACTGGACCTTTGCCGGTGCCCGATTGATCTCATCGGCCAGGACGAGATTGGCGAAGATCGGCCCTTGTCGAACAGTAAACTGGCCGGTTTGGGGTTGATAGATCATGGTCCCGGTGATGTCGGAAGGCAGCAGGTCCGGCGTAAACTGGATCCGCTGAAAATCGAGTTTCAGCGCCTTGGAGACCGCCTTTACGGTGCGGGTCTTGGCCAAGCCGGGGACGCCTTCTACGAGCAGATGGCCCTGGGCGATCAGGCCGACCAAGATGCGGTCCACCAGGGTTTGCTGGCCCACGACCTCACGGGCCACTTGCTCCCGTAGCGTGAGCATTGTCGCGCCTTCGCGCTGAATGATTTCAGTCAGTTGCTCGAGGGGTGCTTCCACTTGGCCTCCTTAATCTGAGTCGGCAGCAGAAACCCCGCGTGGGAGCAACCGTCAAGTCCCACGTGCGCGCGACCCCCGCTGCTTTGACTCAGGAAACCCCGAAGCAGAGAAAATCTTCCGGCGGCTTCGCTTCGATCCGTTGCCGCCCACCCTCCGGGGTCGGAAACGACAGTGCAGCCGCGTGGAGCAGTTGCCGGGGTGCCCCGAAACTAACGATCAGATCATCGCTGAGCCCCTCAGCAACGAAGCGGTCATAATCGTCGTCCGGCGCCGAACCGTAGATTTTGTCGCCAACGATCGGAAACCCGAGCAGGGAGAGGTGGGCCCGGATCTGGTGCATTCGTCCAGTCTCAGGAAAACAACGAACCAGGGACAAGTTCTGGTCGATGGCCTGCTCCAAACGAAAGCGAGTCCGGCTTGGGTCCCCGTCTTTCCGGTGCACTTGTTTGATTCGAATCACCCCGGGGGGCACTGCAGGTCCCAGCGCGAGATCACAATCAACGCCGGCTGCTGGAAAGGCGCCCTCCACCAACGCGAGGTATTCTTTTTCGACCTGGCGCTTGGCAAAGGCCTGCCCCAAACGACGATCTGCAGCAGGGCCTAAGGCAACCAAGAGGATGCCACTGGTCTCCCGATCCAAGCGATGAACCAAGCGAGCATCTGGAAATCGCTCCGGTTGCTGATTCATCCAAGCGGTGACCGTGTGATGAAAATAGCGAGCACTTGGATGGACGGTTAGATCGCCGGGCTTATCCAGTGCGATCCAATCATCGCCGCGGGCCAATACCTTTGGCCAGGCTGCAACCTTCGGTTCCGGCGGCGGAATTCGCCAAAGACGAATCTGGTCACCTTCGGCGACACGACTGGAAACCTTCATTACCTCTTCCCCGCGATCGACCTCACCCCTGCGGATTAAGGTCTGGACTCGGTTGCGACTGAGTCGCTGAATTCGAGCGCAGAGAAACTGGTCGAGCCGCAGTCCCGCCTCATTGCCGTCGACGATAAAGGTCCGGGTGATCGCACCGGGATCACCGCGAGCAGAGGACACCCGCTCCTTCAAGCCTCAATCCCCAGACGCATGTTCACCAGGGGGACGGTGACGGGGTCGCTCCGAAACTCCAAATCATTCCGGTAGCCGGCACCATCACCGCCAATCTGAAAGGGAAGAGGCTCCTGGCATTCAATCCGAATCCGCTTGCAGAGGAAGTCGAAGAGTTGCGTCGGGTTGCGGTAGGTACCCCGCCAAATCGTCCCCAGGTTCCCAAGGATTGTGCCGACTCCCATGGAGGCGACGCGCAGGTGAAAGGTCCCCCGATGCATACCGGCAAAGGGGAACATTTTGATCGCGTAGCCGTAATAGGGCACTGCGCCGACGCAGGCGGATGTCGCAATCCCCTCGAACAAAACGGTACCTGGAGGCTGTTCGGTCAAATGGTCTGCCCGAGAGGGGTCGCTGTACCACGATGTATCCAGCGAGGTGATCCGCATCGGCGTCCGAATGCCCTGCCCAGTAACGTGCCGAGGGATGGTCCGTAGCCCGAGCGCTGCGAAGTAACCGCCGACGCTATGGAGCATCGGCCTCAAAACCGGGTGGGTTACTCGGCGCTTGAACCAAATGTAGTCGTTGAGCAACTCCCCGTCGTAGCCAAAGCCGGCAAAAGGGAACCTTCGGCCCTCCGACTCGATCAGCGACAGGGGGATCGGCGCGCCCACCCGCCCATCCCGCAGGCGGATGAGATCACGGGTGGGACGAGATGAGCCTAGAAAACTCGCGACAGCATTACCGGTCCCGAGGCGAAGAATCCCCACCCGGGGCATTTCTGCCGGTCGCCCCTCAGCATGGCGGCGACCCACCACTTCAACGAGGTCGTTGACCACCTGGACGAAGGTCCCATCCCCCCCACCGCTCATGATCCGCTGATAGCCGTTGTCAACGAGGTCCTCGATGATCGCCTGACCCTCTTGCATCGTGCGGGAAACACGAAGGTCCTGATGGGGTACAAGCTCCTGAAAGTTCTGAATGAGACCCGGTGTTACCCGTTTCGCATTGCCATTGAGTAAGACCGCCGTCTTCATCGGCTGTCCGCCCCCAGGCCCGCGTCGAGCCCTCTGGCCGGCCCTGCATCTCGTTTTGGTCGCCCGATATCGGGTGGTAACGAGCTATCAAGAGGAACGACGCCTGCATCCTGAACGGTGGAAGCAAACTCCACCCCAATCTCGGGCTGACCGCCATTTTCGAGGGCGAGGCAGGCCATCAAATGAAGCTTCGATTGCACCGGGTCTCCTCCACAGGTCACGACCGTGCCGCGCCGCCCCTCACCGGTTCGATCTTGCACAATCCTAAGCTGACGATCCAGCGACAGCCCTACTTGAGCTCGGGCAACGGCCTTGAGTCGCTTCTCCAGTTCACTGTGGCTGAAGGGCTGGCCCAGGCTCTGCGAGAGGGCGTTGAGGTCCTGAGTTCCAGTCAGCGGGCGTTGCACGCGAACCAACCAAAGCCCCGGCCCGAGAGGCTTGACCTTTAACGGTCGCAGGCGATCGCCCGGCGATGGTTCGAGGAGGGCTGGCTGACTGGCGGCTGCAGCAAGACCGATACGGCCCACGAGGGCCACGACGGGTGCGACCACTTCAGCGGTGCCCCCATCGGCCTGAGGTGGCGCCTGCCAAAGCCGGGCAAGACCCGACTCGCAGGCACAGAGCAACAGCATCGGAAAGAGCCGGATCACAGCTTAGCGTAGAGTCCACGCAGTTGGCTCAGGACTTGAACGATTTGCTGCCGCTCGGTCGCGTCAACCTGGGGCCCAAGGGAAGCTTCTAGCTTGCCGATCAATCCAATCAACCATTGGGCCCGATCCCGGTCGACCGGCAACTCCTCACCAGGGATGGGTGATCGCCCCATCGCAGCAAGGGCGAGGGCAGCGATGAATTCAGCGAGATCGGAAAGCGATGGTTCCGGGGCGGTCAAGCGCCTGGAACCTCATCACCCAGCTCGATCGCTTCGGCTTCCTCACTGAGATCAGGCAGGTCAGCGAGGTGGCTCTCGAGCCCCTTGCGGCTAAGACTACCGTTCTCCAGATTGCGAGTGATCAGGCGCTTGTCGAAGGTGGTATCGATGACATCCTTGGGCATGTTGTGCCCTCCTTTAGCGGGGCGCACCCAATTGCCCCGAATCGCCCCGCTGTCAACGCCTATGCGCTCCTATTCAATTATTTGCTTGACTAGTTGAATGGCTATCCTATCTTGTCGTCTAGGAGATAAGATGAGTCAGAACGCACTCCTACAGCATAATCCGCTCGACCAGTACATGGGCCAGGTCAAAAGCATTCCGCTGCTGAGTCGAGAAGAGGAAGAAGAGGCTGCTCGGGCCTTCGTCGAGACGGGCGACCCCCGCCAAGCGGAGCGTCTGGTCCTCGCCAATCTTCGCTTCGTCGTTCGGATCGCCCACGAGTACCGGGGTTATGGCATGCGCCTGCTCGACCTGATCCAAGAAGGCAATATGGGCCTCATGAATGCGGTCCAAAAGTTCGACCCGGATCGGGGCTACCGCCTGGTCTCCTACGCCGTTTGGTGGATTCGAGCCTACATACAGGACTACGTGATGCGGAGTTATTCCCTCGTCAAGATGGGGACAACCCAAGCCCAGCGAAAACTCTTCTTCAGTGGACGCAAGGTCAAGCGGCAGTTGGAGCAGCGTGGTGAAGATGCCAGTCGCGAAGCCATTGCCGAAGCCATGGGCCTGAAAGTCTCGGAAGTGGACCAAATGGAAGTCCGAATGGCCCGGCGTGACTACAGTCTCGATGCCCCGATATCCGCCGAGGACGACGGCGGCCGACTGATCGATGTGCTGCCGGCCGAACAAGAGGACCCTGAGTCGATCGTGACCGACCGACTCCTCCAGGAAGCGCGGGTGTCCGCAGTGGGGGAAGCCTTAGAGGTCCTCGACGAGCGGGAGCGGCGAATCATCGGTGCCCGCGATCTTGCCGAAGAGCCCATGACCCTGGCGGAACTCGGTGAGGAACTCGGCGTTTCTCGAGAGCGGGCCCGTCAGTTGGAAGCCCGAGGCCGGCAAAAGATCAGGGGGCTGCTGGAGCAACAGGGGGCACAGATTCTGGCTCCGGACTAGCCGCCGCTAGAAAACGCAGTTCGCCAAAACGATCCAGTTGATGAAAGTCACCACTGAGTGGTGCACTCCAGGCCGTTGCATCGGTCCGCAGCACCCGCCCCTCTCGGCTCCGGATCCGGTCTAAGCGAAAGAGGTTCGCCTTCCATCGGTCGCCAGCCTTGGGGGAAGCCTCAAGGCCCGCGAAAGGGATGCGCCACTCTGCGGTCCAGGCCACATCCTGATCCCCGACCTCATTCAAGGTCCCCTCCACATGCACCTTGGCCTCATAATTATGGTTCCAAGCCTTGTTCATTCCCTGGCGAGCCCCCCCCTTAAAGGCCGCATCAAATTGGACACCAGTGGGGGCAACCTGCAGCTCGACGTAGGCATCTCGATCCCCATCCGGGTCGAGGAAAATCTCCACTGCCTCGCTCTCGTAAATTGGATCATCTCGGTCGGTATAAGGGCTGTGAATATCTGGGTCTGGGCAATGGAACCCGAGGTAGAGGGCCTCGTCATCCCACAGCAGTCTCGCTGTGGTCTTATATCGGCCGTGCCCATCACCATCGTACTGGTGAAAGGGGCCAAGCACGGTCGCTTCTTGCCAAGCGGCATCGTCTAACTTCCCATCGAGCACCAAGGGGCCCGTAAGGCGTTTGACGGAAGCCGTCGGGAGCGGCTCAACGTCACCGGTCACCGTCAGTACGGCCCAGAGGGCCCGGCCGCGGCCATCCAGCGTACCTTCACTGGGCCGAAGCCGTTCATCGCCCCGATACAAACCACCCCATAACTCGTACGATCCTGGCGGTGTTTGCTTGGGAACCCGGAGTTGCCGCTTTTCAAAGATGAGATCTCCCACCTTCCAATCACGACTCGGGTATCGTCCAGCGAGGGGATCATGATCATCGCTGAAACGGTGGGCTGCGGTTCGGTTTCGACTACCGTGCAAAAAGATCTTCCAGTCCTTGCCTGGCTCCCGCCGCACGAACCAGCCGAGCTTTAACGTGACCTCCCGCCCCGGATCGACCGTACGGGCGGATAAGGAGGCTTCAGTCAGACAAACCGCACCGTCATAGCAGGCTTTAAACCGCCCAGGAGCGTCACCCGGTTCGATGGCTTCGAACGTGACCTTTCCCTGGGCCAAACGCACCTCGCGGGTGACCTGCGGCGCTTGGCAGCCCGCGAGGACGACAGCGAGACCGAGGAGCCTTAGAGGCAAACCTGCTGCTGCATGCCGATCGCCATGCAACGGGTGCCCTCCTCGCAGTCTTCGTCATTCTCACAACGGGGACGACAGCGCGCCTCGTAGCAGGCCTGCTCGTCTGGACAGCTCTGGTTCTCACCACAGGCATCGGGGAACGGCTCGGGTTCGGGCTCGGGTTCGCCACCGCCCTCGTCACGGCACTGACCTTCAACACAGGCCTGGCCTCGGCCACAGTCTCGGTCCGATCGACACTCAGCTTCATCCTCGGCCTCTCGACATTGACCTTCAACGCATTCCTCACCTCGTTCACAGTCACGATCTGAGCGACAACGACCTCCGTCATCGGCTTCTCGACATTGGCCGTCATCGCAGACCTGACCCCGCTGGCAGTCTTGATTAGACCGGCAACGATCTTCGCCACCGTCATCGGCTTCCCGACAGAATCCCCGTTCGCAGGTCAGGCCTTCACCGCACATATCGGCGTTCCAGCAGCGATCACCGGCCCGAGTGGGTCGACACTCCATTCGGTCGCAGACTTCCCCGCTCCGACAATCCAGCATGGTGCGACAGAAGTTCTCGGGAACGCATTCTCTGCCCTCCCGATCGCAGCGCTGCCCCTCATCGCAGTCCCGGTCGGAGAAACACATTCCCTCCGTCTTCGGCTCACAACGTCTGGAGTTTCGGTCGCAAAGTTCGTCGCCAGCGCAGTCACGGTCGGTGTCACAGCCATCCCGGTCATCGGGAACGCAGCGGTTTGTGGCATCATCGCAAACACCCCCCCGGTCCCGACACTGGAAGTCGTCCATGCAGGGGAAACTGACACAGCGACGGGTCTCCCGGTTCACCTGCTGACAGCGTTCGTCGATGCCACACTCGTCATCACCGGTGCAGGTCTCGCCGATTTGGGGTCGGCAGGTGTGGAGAATGGGGTCACAGGTGAGCCCTAACTCGCAATCCTCATCCCCATCGCAGGCCTCTGCGCGGGCGTCCATACAACGCCCCTCAATGCACTGTTGCCCCCGGCGGCAGCCATCATCACCTCGGCACTGATCCGGATCCGGATCAACGCAGCGGCGGAAGTCCTCGTGGCAGACCATATTGTCAGGGCAGCCTTCCTCGACGCAATCGTCGGGGTCGACGGGGCGGCAACGGCCGTGGATGCATTCTTCCTCATCGCCGCATCCGCGATCCGGCGTACATTCTCCAGGTCGACACTGCTGTTCATCGCAGATCATGTCATCTTGACAGTCAGAGTCCTCGCCGCAGAGGTCATTCTCCTCAACGGGAGGCTCACAGCGACCGGCCAGGCAACGAAGCGCTGGATCACAATCTTCATCATCACGACAGTCTGGATCGGGATTAGCCTCCCCAGCCACACAAATGTTCTTCACAGGGTCGCAGACGTTACCGTCGGCACAGTCCTCATCCTCCCCACAGCTCTGAAAACCTCCACCACCTTTGTTGTCGTCGCCAGGACCCACGGCGTCACCACCGCCCAAGCCTGGGCTGGAAGGAGGTGCAACGCAGGCAGAAAGAACAGCAAGGCCAAGAAGGCTCCCTCGGAAACTGAGGCTCAACATTCGATCCTCCGTAATGATGTGGATCGTGCCCACAGGCTAGCCTGTCCAGCGATGGGATGCCAGTCCTCTCCTCGGCTCAAACGACCCGCTCGTTGCCCCGGGAAACTCCGCGCCTCGGCAGAGGCAGCACGTCATTGCTCTTGGGGTAGGCAGACTCGATGACCTTCGTGGAGGTCGCACCGTGTGGGACCATTGCAATCATCGTCTTGATTGCACAGGAGCATACAGCGTTCGATGCCCCGGTAGGTCAGGCAACGCTGACCAGCGTCACAATCTAAATCTCGCTCACAAACTTCGCCGATCCCAGCGTTGCCCTCGTTGACGCAAACTTGGTTGTCCGTATCGCAGTACATATCGTCCGGACAGTCACCATCCCCTTCACAACTGTCTGGAACCACCTCGTGGAGCAGTCCGCAGACCTGTCGCTCGGGCAGGCAGATCTCGCCTTCGATGGGGCAGTCCTCGTCACGAACACAGGGCGGTCGATCCTCCTCGGCACAGCGCCCGGATCGCTCATTGCACCGAGCACCAATACGGCAGTCTTGGTCGATCTCGCAGGGGTCGTCGAAACAGATGTGCATCCGACCGGTGCCGTCGCAGAACTGATGAACGGGGCAGTCATCATCGTCGGCACAGGCCTGACCCACATCGGGCCGACAGGTCCGGGTCACCTCGTCACAGACCTCACCGGCTAGGCAGGGGCGGACTTCGGAACAGACCCTCGCTCCCGGCGGCCGGCAGCCTCCCTCGATACACTCGAAGCCCCGAGGGCACTGATGGTCACCCTCACAGGGATAGTTGTCTGGATGGGGCACGCAAGCCGCGACCAAAATGTGACAGACCTCCCGATCAGGGCAGTCCTCGTCCCGACGGCAGGAGCGCATGGCATCGCCACCCGGGATACAGAGATCGTCCTGACACATCTGATTCTCGGGGCAACTGTCGGCCGGGCCACAGGGCGAAGGCTCATGAAGGCAGCGCCCCTCAACACAGCGCCCGCCATCGCCACAGTCGGCCCGCTCGACGCAAGCGCCCCGGTCCTCGAGGCAGCGATTTTCGCTCGGATCGCAAACCGTCCCGGGCGGACAAGCGTCCTCCCAGCCGCAGGCTCGAGCACCGGAGGGGACGCAGAACCCGCCTTCGATCTCGTTGACGCAGGTGCTCCCCGGCGGACAATCCTGAGGATCATCACAATAAGGCATGCAGGTGTTAAAACTCTCGGCGCAGCTCGTCCCTTCAGGGCAGATTCGATCCCCGCCACAACGACTCATGCACGCGTAGTACTGGGGCTCACAGTATTCGCCAGCGAGACACTCTTGGTCTTCGCTGCAACCGCCGTATCGAGCGATTCAGCGAGCCTGACGACAGATAAGACCCACCTGGCAATCCCGGTCCGCTTCACAGACAGGCTCACCACCGATGTCCCGTGAAGGTCCAGTATCGGAGGACCAAGGCCTGATATCGGTGGCCGGGCCCGCATCTAGACCTTGGCCGCCATCACGCCCCGGGCCACTATCGACTGAAGCATCGAGAGGGAGGCCGGTATCCTTAGACTCCCCTGCGTCAGGGACGGGGGTACTACGGGGACAAGCAGAGAGCAGCATGCCAATGAGTAGGAGGCGGAACATGATGATTGATCCTAGTCTCGTCAGTCTAGCCTCGCAAAGACCAACGCCGCAAGAACGGCTCAGATCTCAAAGCCCAAGGTCTCAAGCTGGGCGGCGACCGCGGCAACAAAAGCGTCCTCTCCCTCAGCCTCACGCAGATCGTAGGCCGTGGCATCCCAAGTGAGCACATCGATGCCATATTTCCTCGCGGCCACCTGCCCAAAGGTGGAGTAGTAGCCTCGCAAGCCCGCAAGGAAGTCCAGAGGCAGCCCTTCCTCTTCCTTCCGGCCCCGTTCATGAATCCGCTCATGACAAACCGACTCGTCGGCCCGCAGAAAAACAATCAGGTCCGGTTGTCTCACCGACTTGGTGAGGCGCTTGAAGTAGTCATAGTAGAGATCGAGCTCGGCGTCTGTCATGTGACCCAAGCCGTGGAGATACTTCGCAAAAATCTCCGGATCCTCGATGAGGGTTCTGTCTTGGACCGAAGCCTTCGGCACACCGTCGATGACTTGATGGTGTTCCACCCGCTTGATCAAAAACTCTAGCTGCAGCGTAAAAGCCCAGCGAGTCATGTCCTGATAATAATCGCCCAGGAAGCGGTTATCGAGGACTGGCTCCGCAAAGTACTCCATGCCCAGCCGCCGAGAGAGGATCTTACTCGCGGTCGTCTTGCCCACGCCGATGTTGCCTGCGAGGGCTAGGAATGGATGTGATCCCACGGCCACCTAATGAGCCGGTGCCACAGGAGCCTCATCTGAGGCCCCTTCATCTGGGGCTGCGCCAGCAGGGGGCGCCCCCGTACCGGTATCCTGTTTCACACCCCAAATCTTGCCGAGCGCAAGAGCACCAAAGCCAGCGATCACCGTCATCAAGGAGCCCATCTTCGCGGCCCCCATAATGCCGGCGCCGGCCGCCCCCTTGAAGGCTTCGCCACTCACGAACAGGGCAACGGTGAGGCCAAGACCAGCGATCAGTGATGCCACCACCAAGTGCTTGATCTTCATCCCGTCTGGCAACGGGAAGCCGATCACGGTTCCCAGCCAACTAAAGAAGGTGATGCCGATCATCTTGCCGAAGATCAGGGAGCCCAACACGATCCAGGTGATGATGTTCATGCCACCGAGCATCACGCCAGCGTTTGCCCAAGCGAAGAAGAACAAGCCGAAGTCTACAAAGAGCTTCAAATCGTGCTCAAAGGCGTGAAGCGCCGCGTGGGAATGGTGCTCCTCTTCCTCATCTTCAGCGGGCTCGTAGAGCCCAGTGTCATGAGTCGGTGCCGGCAAGAAAGGCACGATGGGCACCAGGGCCAAGGCCGGGTGCAGGTGGGCCATGTAGAAGCCGCACCAGGACAGAGGGCCGGCGATCAAAATATAGGGATGCCAGTTCTTCACGCCGAACTTCCGAAGACCGAAGGCGACGGCCATACCGGCGACGGCGAGGAGCATGTAGACAGGCTCAGGGGTCTGGCTCGGGTAGAAGACGGCGATAATCACCAAGCCGATGGCATCATCGGCCACGGCGAGCAATAACAGGAAGCCCACCGCACTGCCTTTGTTACCAAAGATCATCCGGGCAAAAAGCCAGGCAAGGGCGATATCAGTCGCCGTGGGGATCCCCCAGCCGTTGGCTGCCAATTGGGTGGCGTCGGACCAATGCTGGCCCGCGATAATGTGGTCCGGTGTTTTGGTTGCGAAGACCTCTGGGGCGACGCCAATCTGTTCGGGTGTGGTGACCATGAGAAAGACGAAAATGAGGTAAAAACCAGCGGGACCGACAATACCACCGATCGTTCCCAACAAGGGGTTTACGGCTTTGGAGGGTGGGTTCAGAGCGCCACCCGGCAGCACGGCCTCGGTGATCTCTTTGGCAGCGATGCCGAAGAAGAGCGCCATAAAGATATCGTTGATCAGAAAGTGGAGCGACTGCCAGTGGGGAATCCCGGTAGGCGTTGTCGCGCCGGCCTCAGCAGTGCCGCCGAAGATCGAAGTCCAGTCGATATAGACCAGTTGCTGGTAGCCAGCGTAGTCCACGTTGGCGTGGATCAGACCAGCGATCACGCCAAGAATGAGTGGAATGGAAAACTCCTGAACGAAGTTAACAGCGCGACGGACTTGCGACATAGCGCGGCGACCTTTCTAGGGCTTGAGGCTTTTCAGCCAAGCCCGTTTCAACTGCTCAGGTCCGGTTTCGCCGACCTGTCGTAAATAGGCATACACGGGGCGCCGCCAAGGGATATCGAGCATCACCGGGGCCGCGTCGTATTTCCGGAAGCGATAACCATCGCCACCAAAGAGCATAAAATCGTTGATCAGAACGGGAACTCGTCGCCCCGCGGGGATTGCTCGCCCCCCAACCTGGGCCTTGCCGTCAGCGTCGAGTGACGCCCCTGTGGCAAGGCTCTGGGGATGTTTCAGCACCTCGGTCAGTTCCGGCCCCGTCAAATGCACCCGGACGATACTGTTGGTAAAAGGCATCACACCGATAATATCGCTCACCGTCACCGGGCCGGCGGGCAGCGACATGCGCAGCCCGCCCCGATTGGTGATGGCCACCGCGGCTTTTTCATCGGCAGCAACCCAGGCCTGACCCACCAACTGTCCGAGCCCGTGATCGGCGAGTTCACCCTCGTTGGGCAGTGGTCCAGTCAACTGCCCCAGGACCTCTTTACCCCGATCATCGCTATCCACCTTGGCCTGATCCAGAATGGCCTTGAGGGCCGGATCTTTGATCTCTTTATCCTTACTCGTGATCTTAATCCGGTCGACGCGTACTCGGTCCTCGGCCAGATCGATTTCAACCTCGCAGAGCTCCTTCAACTTGTCCTTAGGCACACAGAGGGCCAGGGAACCGTTCGTCTCGTGGTAGGGCGTATGCACATGCCCCCCGAGCAATGCCCGAACCCCCGCGGCATGAAGCGCCTTTAAGTGGGGTTCGAAGATCTTCACGTTGTCATGAATCACGATGACCGAGAAATCGGCACCGCGGGTATCTCGAGCTTCGATAGCAAGGTCCACGGCAACCGCTGTGGGATCCTCAAAGTTCATACCAGCCACAGCATCAGGGCGCGTGACTTTGGGCGTCGCCTCATAGGCTAAGCCGATGATCGCCACCTTCAGCCCCGACCGTTCAACGATCTTCATGGCCTCAAAGGGTCGCTCGCCAGTGACTGAAGACACGTTGCCGGCCAGATAACTGAACTTACTGGCTGCCATGTTTCGATGGAGCACATCGAGACCGAAATCGAATTCGTGATTACCCACAGCCGTCGCAACGTAGCCCAGGTGATTGAAGACCTCGACCATGGGGCGACCTTCGAGGAGGGTCGAAATCGCCGGTCCAGTCCACATGTCCCCGCCGCTGACGAGGAGATCTCGGCGCGCATCGAAGCCCTGGGATTTAAGGAAGCGGCTCAGAAGCTCCGTGCCGCCGTAACGGGTCTGCTTGGAACGGGAAAACCGGCCATCCAGCCAGCCATGCTCATCGCTCGTGTGATAGATTCGAACGACTCGCTTCGTGCCACTGGCACCCGGCTCCGAGGCTTTGACTTCTGGATCGGCGGGTGCCGCCGACTGTTCGGATTCGAACAGGGGCTTGGGGCTGGCACAAGCGACCATTGCGATCAACATCAGGCCGAACCAGCGACGCATCGACGCCCTCCTCAGACTCGCGCGAAGCCGTCTAGCTCAGGTGGCCTCAGCTTGACAAGGAAGCGCGAAGCGCGTCGGGGAATGCTTCCAATGCAGTTGGGATACCTTGGGGGTTGCCGCCTCCGGCCTGAGCCATGTCTGGACGACCACCGCCACCGCCACCAATGTGACTCGCAAGGGCTTTGATCATCTGTCCAGCATGGGCCCGGCCAGCCAACTCCTTGCTCACAGCGATTTGCAGAAAAGCCTTTGGCCCCTTGTCCCCGGCCAGCATCACGACCCCCTCGCCCAATCTGTCCCGAAGGGTGTCGGCCAGTTCTCTGAGACTCCGACCATCCGTATCGGGGAGGTGGGCAGCGATGTAACGAATGCCATCCAACTCTTGGGCTTGGTCCACGAGTTCGGTGCTTTGCCCGCTGCGAACTTCTGACTTCAAGGCTTCCAACTCCGTGAGGGCAGCTTTCAACTGGCCTTGAAGGCCCCGGATTCGGTCGCCAAGTTGGGCAGGGCTGGTTTTGAGGAGCCCTGCGTGCTCGGCCAGATCCCGCTCGGTCTGGTGGACAACGCCGACTGCATCGGATCCTGTGACCGCTTCGATACGACGCTGACCTGCGGCAATGGCACTCTCGGAAACGATCTTGAAGAAGCCGATGTCGCCCGTGCGGGACACGTGGGTACCACCGCACAACTCGAAGCTCTCCGGCCCCAGGCGGACAGTCCGAACCTCCTCATCATACTTCTCGCCAAACATTGCGACGGCCCCGGCGCTCCGGGCCTCATCCAGATCCATCACGACCGTCTCTGCGCCGTGATTCGCGACGACCCAATGGTTCACGTGGGCCTCGACTGCTTGCTTCTCGTCCGGTGTCAGCGCGGCGAAATGGGTAAAATCGAAACGCAGCCGATCGGGCCCCACCGCGCTGCCTGCCTGGCCCACATGGTCACCCAAAACCTCTTGGAGCGCTGCCTGCAAGAGATGGGTTGCGCTGTGATTGGCCCGAATCTTTTGCCGTCGAAGTCCATCGACCTGCTGGTCGACCCCACAACCGACGGCCAGATCACCTTCGATGACCGTGATCTCAAGAGTGTGTAGGCCTTCCTGCTTCCCCGTGTGATGAACTTCTGCGCGCCCGCCGGGCCATTGGAGTTCACCGGCGTCGCCGATTTGGCCACCGCTCTCGCCATAAAATGGGGTCCGGTCCACAAGAGCGATGCCCTTGGCCCCGGCCCTGATCTGGTCCACTTCCATTTGCTCCTGCAGGAGGGCGACCACCTCCCCCTTGCCGCTGAGCCCCAACCCATCGCCGATCGCGTCCGGATAACCGATGAATTCCGTCGCTGGAATGCGTCCGCTGAGCTCATGAAAAACGGCCCCTGTCCCTGTGACCCCCAGGGCCCCCCGGCTCTGCTCTTTTTGGACCGCCATGGCGGCCTCGAAACCGTCTTCATCCAGCCCCAGGCCTCGCTCCTCAGCGATCAGTCGGGTGAGGTCGAGGGGAAAGCCGTAGGTATCGTAGAGTTGAAAGGCTGTTTCACCGGGCAATGAGTCGCCCGTTTCCAGCCCGGCAAAGGCCTGTTCAAGGAGTGCCAAACCCCGGTCGAGTGTGCGCCGAAAGGCGGATTCCTCATTCTCGGCCACCTTTAAGATCAATTCCCGGGCCTCTTTGAGTTCCGGGTATGCGACCTGCATCCGAGTGATCACCCGGTCGCAGGCGGCCGCGAAGAAGTGACCGGAGAAGTCCAGGCATTCGCCATGGCGGATCGCCCGACGAATGATGCGTCTTAACACGTATCCACGGCCCAGGTTGCCCGGAAGAACGCCGTCGGCCACGAGAAAGGTCGTTGCCCGTGCATGGTCCGCAATCACCCGAAGGGCCACATCCTCCGGTCGATCAGACCGCTCGTAGGCGACGCCGCCGTCCTTGGCCGTTCCTTCGATAATGGGTAAGAAGAGGTCCGTGTGGTAGTTCGATGCCTCGCCCCGTAAGACAGCGGCAAGTCGTTCGAGGCCAGCCCCCGTATCGATACTGCCACGGACCAGCGGTGTCAGCTCGCCCTCGGCATTGCGCTCGAACTGCATGAAGACCACGTTCCAGAGCTCCAGGAGCCGGCTGTCATCAGCCAGCGGGTCCCCAGAAGCCTCCGGATGGCGATCCCAATGAATTTCCGTGCATGGGCCGCAGGGACCGGTGTCGCCCATCGCCCAAAAGTTGTCCTTTTCGCCGCAGCGCAGAACCCGTTCCGCCGGAACGCCAATCTCTTGCGTCCAGATCCGCTGGGCTTCATCGTCGGTCTCGAAAATCGTGATCCAAAGGCGCTCCGCAGGGAGCTCCAAGGTTTTCGTCAGAAAGTCCCAGGCCATCGCGCAGGCTTCCGACTTGAAATAATCAGCAAAACTGAAGTTGCCGAGCATTTCAAAGAAGGTGTGGTGCCGAGCCGTCCTGCCCACGTTTTCTAGATCGTTGTGCTTACCACCGGCCCGGACACATTTTTGGGAGGTGGTGGCCCGGGCAGCAGGCCGCTGCTGCCGCCCCGTGAAAATCTCTTTAAACTGGACCATGCCCGCGTTGGTGAAAAGGAGGGTGGCGTCCCCTTCGGGCACCAATGGGCTCGAACGAAGTATCTTGTGCTCTCGATCGGCAAAGTAATCGAGAAAGGCCTGACGAAGTTCGTCGGCACTCAGTTGCTTCATGGTCAATCCCCCGTATCCGGGGGCTGCATAACCGTCGGCGCTCGGCCGGTCACGCCTTATCGTTTTGCCGGCCCCGAGGCGAACTCAGATCAGGGCGATTAGCCCAGCAGGTTGAGCGCCGCCTGGGGGAACTGGCTCGCCTGAACCAGCAGGGCCACGTTGCTTTGCTGAAGGATGTCAGCGCGCACCTTCTCGGCCGACGCAGCTGCGACGTCCAAGTCACGAATCTGGCTGTTCGCCGAGACCGTGTTTTCAATGCGACTGGACAGGTTCATGCTCGCCCGCTCCAAACGGTTCTGTACCGCACCGATCGAACTCCGCTGAGCGCTGGTCTGCTCGGTGGCCTCATCGATGGCCGTGAGGGCTGCCTGAGCTCCCTCGGCCGTTGATAGGTCGACGTCGTCCAGACCGAGGGCCTCGGCGCTGGTTCCGTCGCCGGTATCCAATGCGATGGTCTCACCATCAGTCGTCCCCACCTGGAACTCGAACTGCTGATCGGCTTCAAGAACATTGGTGCCGTTAAATTCGGTGCTTTCGGTAATCCGGTCGACGTCGGCAACGATGCCCTCCGCCTCGGCTTGGAAGGCCTGCCGCTGGGCATCACTTAGAGTGCCGTTCGATGCCCGCACCGCCAGTTCCCGAAGCCGGCCCAGACCGTCCTGGATTTGCCCGATCCCGCTGTCGGCAACCTGGGTAAAACTGGTCGCCTCATTGGCATTGGTTCGAGCTGTGTCCATGGCCGCCAAAGCATGCTCAAGGGACGTGGAGATGGCCAGCGATGCGGCATCATCGGCTGCCTTCGTGATCCGCGAACCACTGCTTAACTGATTGAAGACCTGATTCAACTTGTTCGACTGATTGGCCAGCCGGTTCTGAATCATGGATGCACTTGTTTTATCAGAGACTTTCATTGGAAGGTCCTCCCTGAACCTGACCGGTATAACGCCTCACCATAGGTGGGGCATCCCTCTTCGGTGCTGTAATCTTATCACTGAATCTGTCCAAGGGAAAGGGGATAGGCTCCTACTTTCGGGCCAACAATGCCCTGCCGACGATCTGAGGATTGATCGATGGGGCCACCGAGGCTATGCGCTCTCGCCAGCAAACTTGGAGTCGAAAACATGCAGTTGAGTTCAATGAAAATCATCATCACCGGCGCCGCCTCTGGAATGGGGCGCTCCTTTGCTCTCGCCGCCCACCGGGCTGGTGCACGGGTCTTGGCTTGCGATGTGGACGAGGCGGGCCTGGCGAGTCTCGCCGAGGAAACGCAGGGGGCCGTGCTCACCCAGGTCTGCAACGTGGCCGATGAAGACAGCGTTGAAGCCCTCTTCGAACGGGCTGAAAATGATCTCGGCGGGGCCGACGGCCTGATCAATAACGCCGGCATTATCCGGGATGGGCTGCTGGTCAAAAAGGACCGGGAGACCGGAGCCGTGAAAACCCTGAGCCTGAAAAAATGGCAGCAGGTGATCGACGTCAATCTCACCGGTGTCTTCCTGTGCTCGCGGGCTTTCAGCGCCCGCTGCGTCGAGGCCGGTCGCAAGGGCTGCATCGTCTCGATCTCCAGCGTCAGTCGCCATGGCAACCGGGGCCAGACCAACTACTCCGCAGCCAAAGCGGGGCTGGTTGCAATGACCAAACTGTGGAGCCTGGAGCTAAGCCGCTTCGGGATTCGAACCGGGGCGATTGCACCGGGCCCCGTGGACACCCCCATTCTGATGCAAATGCCGGAGAAAGCCCGAGAAGGGCTGACGCGTATGATTCCACTGGGGCGCTTTGCGGACCCCGATGAAATCTTTCACGGCGTTCAATTTATCTTTGAGAATGAGTTCTTCACGGGGCGCACCATCGATGTCGACGGCGGTACAGTCATCTGAACGACCCGCTACCGAGCCGGCAAACCGGCGCCCTGAGTTGGCTGATCCGGCTCGACCGTTGGGCCTTCCTTCGGGCGACTTCCTACCGACCCAATTGGCTGACGGACTTCGTGAAGTGGATTACCGGGCTCGGTGACACCAGGGCCTGGGTTGTCCTTGGCATCGTCTGCTATTTCTCCGGTGCAGAAGGGCAGCGACTGTCAGCCCTGATGGTGATCGGCGGTCTGTTCTCCATTATCGCCACGAATACGCTCAAATTCGCAGTCCAAAGGCGCCGCCCCTTCGAAGTCGGCTACGACCGTCGCCTCATCAGCGAGCCCTTCGGCAACTCCTTTCCCAGTGGGCACAGCACCCAAGCGCTCACGATCACAACGGCCATCGCCCTGCTGTACCCACCGGTGGCCCTTCCCCTTATCAGCCTAGGCTGCGCCATTGCTCTTTCTCGAGTCTATCTGGGGGTCCACTTCCCCTTGGATGTTGCCCTCGGCATGATCCTAGGCGTCGGGTTGGGGCACGGGGCCGTACGGGTCCTGGATTTGATGCTGCTGTAACTGGCCCATCCGGCCAAGATCCGCCTACTTCAAGGCAGATACAAAGCTTTATCAGAGGGTTAAATGAGACACCCTCGGGGCGAGGCCGGCCTCAGCGGCACATCCGAAAGTTTTTTCTAAGGTCCGGCCGGCCCCGCGCCGCTCTTAGGCGAAGAACCGCAATCGGCCATCTTGGGGCCGTGCCGGGAATGGGGAGACCACCATGGCCATGGAAATCGTCGAAGACTCCGGAACCGAAAACAGTGTGCAGAACGGCTGGAGGATCGCTCGACGTTTTACGACGACCGGCGAGGACGTCTACGGCACCAAAACCTGGTCTGGACGTGATGCCCGAATCACTCACCCCGATGGCACCGTTGTCTTCGAGCAGTTGGGCTGCGACTTTCCGGATGATTGGAGTGATACCGCCGTCAAAGTGGTCGCAAACAAGTATTTCCGCGGCGCTTTAGGAAGCCCGGAGCGGGAGGTTTCTCTCAAGCAATTGATCGGCCGGGTGGCGAATACGGCCACCGATTGGGGCATCGCCGACGACTACTTTCAAGACGAAGCGGAGGCGGAGACCTTTCGAGCCGAGCTCACCTGGCTCCTCCTGCACCAATACGCAGCCTTCAACTCACCGGTCTGGTTCAACTGTGGTGTCGAGCCGGAGCCTCAGGTCAGCGCCTGCTTCATCAATAGCGTGGAAGACTCCATGGGCAGCATCATGGACTTGGCGAAAACCGAAGCCATGCTCTTCAAATTCGGCAGTGGCGCTGGCTGCAACCTGAGCCCGATTCGTAGCTCCAAGGAGATGTTAGCGGGCGGTGGTGAAGCCAGCGGACCCGTCAGCTTCATGCGGGGCTTCGATGCTTTTGCCGGTGTCATCAAGTCGGGAGGCAAAACACGCCGAGCTGCGAAGATGGTGATGCTCGACGTCGACCATCCGGACATCGTCGAGTTCATCAACTGTAAGATGCAAGAAGAGCAAAAAGCCTGGGCATTGATCGAGGCCGGTTACGATGGCGGTTTCAATGTACCCGGTGGTGCCTATGACAGCATTTATTTCCAGAATGCCAATCACAGCGTCCGAGTCACCGATGCATTTATGAACGCAGTCGAAGCGGGCGAACCCTACAGTACGAAGGCTGTCGTCAATGGCGAGAGCGTCGAACAACTGGATGCTCGAGAGGTCCTGGGCATGATCGCTGAGGCGACCCACCAATGCGGAGACCCCGGCCTGCAGTACGATGACACCATCAATGAATGGCATACCTGCAGCAGTACGGACCGGATCTACGGTTCCAACCCCTGCAGTGAGTACATGTTTCTCAATGATACCGCCTGCAACCTTGCCAGCCTCAACTTGCTGAAATTTAGGCAGGCTGATGGCAGCTTCGATGTCGAGGGTTTCGAACACGCTTGCGAAGTCATCTTTACGGCCCAAGAGATTTGGGTCGACCGAGCCAGTTACCCCACACCGAAGATCGCCGAGAACTCCCATGCCTACCGGCCCATCGGTCTGGGTTACGCCAACCTAGGCGCACTCCTCATGAGCAAGGGCTTAGCCTACGACAGCGATGAGGGACGGGCTTACGCCGGTGCCATCACCGCGATCATGGGAGGGACTGCCTATCGCACCAGCGCTCGACTGGCGAAGCGCAAAGGGCCATTCAGCGGCTTTTGGGACAACCGGGATGCCACGATCCGAGTGATGGACAAGCATGCCGACGCGGTCAATTCCATCGATTCGGACCTGGTCCCGCCGGCCATGCTGCGGGCGGCGCACAGGGCCTGGACAGAGACCTGCATCGGCGTCCGTAAAGGCGGCCTCCGAAACGCCCAGGCCACCGTGCTCGCACCCACGGGAACCATCGCGTTCATGATGGACTGCGACACCACCGGCATCGAGCCCGACATCGCCCTCGTGAAGTTCAAAACCCTCGTGGGTGGCGGTATGATGAAGCTCGTGAACAACAGCGTCGACCTGGCTTTGAGCGAGTTGGGCTACCCCGAGGCTCATCGCCAGGAGATCCTCGACTACATCGATACCAACGATACCATCGAGGGTGCTCCCCATCTCGCGTCTGAGCACCTCCAGGTCTTCGACTGCGCCTTCAAGCCAATGAATGGCGAACGGGCCATCAGCTACCAAGGGCACATCAAGATGATGGGCGCAGCCCAACCCTTCCTTTCGGGGGCCATCTCCAAAACGGTCAATATGCCCGAAGACTGCACCGCTGAAGAGATCACGGAAGCCTACATCGCCAGTTGGAAGTTGGGCTTGAAGGCGGTGGCAATCTACCGGGAAAATTCAAAGCGGTCCCAACCCCTCTCGACGGGCAAAAAAGAAGAGGTCGTTGCGGCCGAAGTGACCCCCCAGGCTGGAGCGGCATACCCCACCCGCAGGCGCCTTCCGGACACCCGCATGAGTGTGACTCACAAGTTCAATATCGGTGGTCACGAAGGCTATATGACCGTGGGCCTCTATGAGGATGGAAAACCCGGCGAGATCTTCACCGTGATGGCGAAGGAAGGATCCACTGTCTCGGGCCTGATCGATGGTTTCAGCACGATGACCAGCCTGGCCCTTCAGTACGGGGTGCCTATTGAAGATATGGTCCGGAAATTCAGCTACACCCGCTTTGAGCCCAGTGGCTTCACGGGCAATAAGGAACTTCCTCAGGCCCAGAGCGTTCTCGACTATATGTTCCGCTGGATGGACATTAAGTTTAGCGATCAGGTCAAAGCGGTGGCCGGCGAGGAGCCCATGCAATTGGATCTCCCCGGTGCGGGAGTTAATGGACTTCGGCCTGCGCCGAAATCAGAGGCGGTCGCCCCTGAACTCAGCCATGCTGACGGTCAAACCTGCAGCAACTGTGGCACCCTCACCATCCCCAATGGCGGCTGTCACGTCTGCCCAGCCTGTGGAACCACGACGGGCTGCGGCTGAGGTCCATCACTCCGAAAGCGCTGCCTGCGTTCTTCCGACGCTTCCCAGGCCGGGCTTGACTTGCTAGGCGGCGCTCATGCTCAGCCTGTTTGCCCAGATGACCCTTCTGATCACGGGAGAAACCGGTGGCGTCTCCGGGCGTCAGGTCGATCCCGTTTTGCCCACCCTCGCCGAGGTTCAGATTCAATCCTCAGGCTATCGGGCCGTGACCCACGGGGGGCGCGCCTGCTTTCCCGACCAGTTGGAAACCTTCGCCGCCTTACTCAAAGATGAACCCACTCGGGCCATCACCGGCAAGACCACAATGCTTCGTTGGCGGCACAGCTGGTTTGCCGCAGACGCCCCATCGCCGGCCCTTGAGCGCCTCTTGGGCACCGGTGAACTCGAGCCCCAAACGGCCCAATGGGAGCAATGGACGAGCGCCAAGCAGAAGCTGCGCTGCGTGACCCTTGGCGGTGGTAGCGAGACACTGGCTCAAGAGATTGGCGACTGGGAGGTTCGCTGGTCCGCCGCAGCCGAAGTGCCCGGCGTCGGCTCAATCACGGAAATCGCTCGCCCCCTCGGCGATGGAAGTCGGCGGCTTCAAGCGATCCAATCACTCCGCAACCAACGGCCTGATCTCTTGTGGTTTGACCTCGGCGGACTTTTCGAGGGGCGTTCCCTCATTCGTGACGGACTGGATTTACACCGGACGGTCACGGCTCAAGCCCTCCAGAAGACACCGCCGCAGTTGCTGGTCCCTGGCCCGAAAGACCTAGCCGGAGGTCTCGACCATTTACTGGCCGAACTCCGCCCCGGTGGCACCCAGCTCCTCGTTACCGGCTCGTCGGTGACCCAGGCTGGGCTGGTCTCCCAATGGCGTCACACCCAGGACGGCCAGCGAATTCTCGTACTCGGCCTTGGGGAGACCACGCCGACTCCGGACCTCGAGAAGGCCGTGGAGCGACACCTTGCGGAGGCTGCAGTAGACGAGTGGATCATCCTGTTGTCACGGAACGCCGCCAATACGAGCACCTGGATCAACGATTCCCGGGTTGCGCTCGTCGCCGTCCCTGGGCCGGTACGTTTCGGCCCCTTTCAGGGCACATGGCAGCGGGGACGGGCCACGAGTGGCGGCCCGCTCATCTTGCAGGTCGCGCCGAACCGACTCCTAACGGTTAGCCTGAAAGCAGAAGGCCACGTGGAGTTTCGTTCTCGGGAGGTTGACGAAACCACGAAGGCCGACCCCGTTCTTTCCCGACAGGTGAACCGGATCCGCCACACCTTGTATCCCGATCTGAATCGCACGGTGGTCCCCGTCTTGGACCCCAGTAAAGCGCTGAGTCAGGTTGACCCGGCCCTCACCGAAACGCTGCTAGCCCACACGCTGCTGCGGGCTGCTGAAGCCGATGCTGTGCTCCTGCCACCCCTGGCTGGCGAGAAGCCGATGCCCGGTCCCATCACACGAATGCGGCTGCGAGCAGAGCTGAGGGTGCCCGGCCACTTGGTTCGCCGTCGAGTCGAGGGGCGTCACTTGCAAAAAGCTGTGACCTCCTTCGGGCGGGCCCGGTTCACGGCCCGGGAAAAAGTCACACCGGACGCACCAATACATCTCGTGACCACCGCAGCCATTGCGGAGCGCTTGGCAAAAGCCCTCGGTCCCGCACCGCCGAGCCAAGCCTTACGCTATGTCGACGGCAAACTCATTCCGGTCAGGCCCAACCGTGGAGAAAAACCCAGTTCATTACGGGATCTGGGCGTCTCGCTGATCGAAGGACAGCTCCTCTGGGACCAACCCAGCGAAGCCGTCTTGCGTCAGCGGGTCTCTGCCCTGTTGGTCTTGCCTCCGCCCCGCTCCGCACTGCGCTTTCGTATCGATCGACTCAGCCTCAGTATCCAAGAGGTCAGCCTGAGGGCACCCATCGAGCGCCGAGCAGCGGAAGACCCGCGGGCGAACAGCCCGACTCGACTGAGCGTGGGCAGTCAGTTCGACCTTCGTGTGGAACAACCTTGGCGTGACCTCGTGGTGAGTCTGAGGGGCCTGGGCGAGTACCGGCGGGAGTCCTTTCCCAGCGAAAATGGGGTTGAGGCCATCGACAAGGAAGCCGTCGATGACCTGAAAGGGATCTTCGAGGTGGCCGCCCGGTCCGGTTCCTACAGACCCTTCGTCAACCTCGGTCTCGACAGTGAATTCACGGCTGGTGCGCCCGAGGCGGAGACAGCGAGTCCTCGCCAGATGCTTGCGTCTGTCGACGCCGGACTGCTCCTGCCGAAGCGGGGACTCCTCCACGAAGCCCGACTCAGTGCCACAGCCCTACGAGATTATCGGGATCTACTCACAGCACCTACGGGGGGGACCTCCTCCCCTCCAAGCCAGTGGCGCTTCGGCCTGAGTGGACTCGTCGACCTAAGGCGCCCCCTCCCCATCGGAAGCCTGCGACTGATCCTTGGCTCCCGGCTCTTCCTGCCGGAGACCGAACCTCAACCCAACACCTTACTGTGGGCCTTTAGTGAACGGGTGGAGTACGCCTATCCCCTGGCCGGTGGGTTGAACTTGAAAGCTTATTTCGAGCATTTGTCCTGGCGGACTCACGTCGCCGATCCAGCGCCCCGATTCGCTGACACCTGGCTCAGTGGCGGACTGAGTCTGGATTTCTCAAGAGTGCTGCGTCCTCTTGCCGGGCTATTCTAGACCTTGCTGGAGTCGATGCCTTCAGAGACAATCACCTGGGAGTACCGCTGAGTTGATGCGTTCGTTTGCCATCCTCATCTTGGGCTTGAGTGCGTGCATGGCACCCACGCTCGTGGTGGATGATAGCCAGCCAGCATTGACCGCTGAGGCTGCAAGCGAATGGACCACCGACCAAGGATTTTCGGTCACCGTTCGTGGGGCTAGCCCGGACCGGGGGATTGCTTGGCTCCGGTTGAGTCTGGAACTGGACGGGCGCCCC